>NZ_JBGTFY010000305.1:0-17390 GCF_041747015.1 Nostoc sp. | reverse complement strand
AGCTGAGAACATCGGAAGCTGGGTGCGGTGAAAGTCGCACGCCCAGATTTAACTGAGAGGTGCGGGGAATAATATCCCCCATCGACTCAACCAACCTAATCCAAGATAAAATCAGGAGCGGGAAAAATGAAATTGATGATGGGGTGAAATGAGCCAGGGGTAAGGTATGGAAGTCAAAAGCGAAGTGACAATAAAATTTAGTGGCGAACTACCAACAGCTACACCTCTTGAGAATAAGAAAGTTGCAATCGAGTTCACTGACCAGAACGGTATAGTCTTTACCGCTCAAGTTAATGCCAAAAGTTGGCGGAAGGCTGAAACTAGCGCCTCGGAATTTGCAGACTGGGCTGGGGCTGTTTCGGGCAAGCTTGGTGTGCGAACAGAAAACGGTTTTGAGATCATTGACGCGGGAATTCAAATTTTCGAGAAAAAAGCAAAGGAAGTCAAACCAGATGTGGGGGTTGCTGTATCTGAAGCTGGCGTTTCTTCATGACCACATACAACAAAACCCTACTTCCTTCGCTGGGATTGTGTTTGGTGTGGGGCTGTTGGGGGCTGAACAGGCTTAGTTTGAGGTATGAAGTTGACCGCTTCTACAAAAGTGCGATTCATGAATTCTCTGTAAAGAACATGAATTTTTTTCGGAACTTGCTACCATGTAAGCTGTATATCCCTACATACCGAACCACCTATACAGTAACCGGGGCATTGAATCTATGAAGCCCCATGTAAATTTATCGCGCTTTGCTGCTACTGCTCTCTTGTAAAAACTTGAGAGCAGTTTTGCATTCTCAATCAGTATATCTACAATAAGTTTTACGTTTGCTGTCCTTACTTGGATTGAAGGACGAAATCGTTATTTCGCTAAATCGCTAATTCTTGCTTAAACGAAATATCTCTGTACGATTAAGCGAAAACACGATATAACTAATTCGCTATAGGGCGAAAGGACGAAATTTGATGACCGTATTGGTGGGTGTCATTTCTCAACAAGGGGGGGTGGGTAAAAGCACTCTTGCTCGGCTTATTGCCCGTGAATATGCTGCTGCTGGCTGGGATGTAAAAATAGCTGACCTGGATATTTCTCAAGGTACGAGTACGGATTGGAAACAACGCCGCTCAGTCAATGGTATCCAGCCGGAGATTGCTGTTGAACCATTCCGCACTGTTGCTCAAGCACTTAAACACGCCTCGGTTTATGACCTCATGGTTATGGATGGGCCACCACATTCTATGCAAGGCACTTTAGAAATTGCCCGTGCAAGTGATTTACTTGTCTTACCCACAGGCTTGTCACTAGATGACCTCAAACCGTCTGTACTGTTGGCGCATGAATTGGTAAACGCCAAAATCTCTACGGATAAAATTATTTTTGTTTTATGTCGAGTCGGCGATCGGGAGAATGAAATTGAGGAGGGCAGATCATATATTCATAAAGCTGGATATTTCACAGTGGCTGGCTCAATTCCAGAAAAGACTGCTTATCGTCAGGCAAGTGATAACGGTCGTGCTGTTTCTGAGGTCACGTTTCCTACCTTGAAGCAACGAGCCGAACAAGTAGCACAAGGAATTATTGATCTGTTGAGTAAGCAAGAATCCTAATTATGTCAACTAAACCACCTCCACCACCTCGCAAACCAAGCAAAGGTGAACCCCCTAGCATTAAGGAAACAAAAGATAACTTGGAGAAGCCCGATCCAGGTGAAATTTCTAATCTAAATTTTAAAGTGCCTGCCGAGTTTAAAAAGGATTTTAAGATTGTGGCTGCTACCTACGGTTGTACCCAAGTCGAGCTATTGCAACGGATTTTTAAATACTGGACAGATAATCACGGTTAATATTGCTTTCGTTCTTTCGCTAAATAACGAAAAGACGATTTCTTGCTTTCTTCTTTTAGCGATTTCTGATTTCATAGTTTTCAACACAAGATATACTGACAAAGCATTAGTGTCAGAAACTCGGCTGAATCGGTTTCACAGGGCAATGGAGGTTTAGCATAACTTTCTGCACCACTGCTCATTTCACGCCGTAGGTGCAAGATATGAGCCAAGCCAGTAATATTAAAAATCTCACAGCAAAGCTAAATGTTCGAGCAAACCTTTAAAAATATTGATGACGTTCTCTGGAAAGAGGCGGGTTGTACTACAGAGTTAGATTACACGGAGCAAACTTCCTGGCTGCTGTTTCTCAAATATCTGGACGATCTGGAGCAAGAACGCGCACTGGAAGCGGAGTTAGTGGGCAAGTCCTATGAATTTATCATTGATGAAGCGCATCGCTGGTCGGCTTGGGCGGCTCCCAAGAAGGCGGATGGCACGGTGGATCACGATCATGCGCTGATTGGGGATGATTTGATTGATTACGTGAACCGCCAGCTATTCCCCTATCTCCAGGGATTTAAGCTACGGGCTACCAGCCCAGATACCATCGAGTACAAAATTGGTGAGATTTTTAGCGAAATCAAGAATAGATTTCAAAGTGGCTATAGTCTGCGAGATGCGCTGGAATATATTGATGAGCTAAGGTTTCGATCGCAGCAGGAGAAACATGAGCTATCCCATCTCTATGAAGCCAAAATCAAAAATATGGGCAATGCGGGGCGCAATGGGGGGGAGTATTACACGCCGCGTCCGTTGATTCGAGCGATGATTCAGGTGGTGAAACCGCAGATTGGCGATCGCATTTATGATGGGGCTTGTGGATCTGCGGGGTTCTTGTGTGAGAGTTATGACTATTTGCGTCAGGGTAATCTCACCACGAAACAGCTTGAGCAACTTCAGACAGCTACTTTTACAGGCAAGGAGAAGAAGAGTTTAGCTTATGTGATTGCGATCATGAATATGATTTTGCACGGCATCGATGCGCCGAACATTATCCACACCAATACGCTGACGGAAAATATCAGCGATATTCAAGACAAGAATCGCTTTGATGTGATTTTAGCTAATCCGCCGTTTGGGGGCAAGGAACGTAAGGAAGTACAGCAGAATTTCCCGATTAAGACTGGGGAAACGGCGTTTCTGTTTTTGCAGCATTTCATCAAAATCCTGAAGATGGGCGGTAGGGCTGCGGTGGTAATCAAAAATACTTTTCTGTCAAATTCGGATAATGCTTCACGGGCATTGCGGCAGGAGCTTTTGAATAGTTGCAATCTGCACACGATTTTGGATTGTCCCAGTGGGACTTTTATCGGGGCGGGGGTGAAAACGGTGGTGCTGTTTTTTGAGAAAGGAAAGCCCTTTGACTCCGTTCAGGGAACGCCTTTGTTTTCTCAGGGAAAACCTTTAAATCAGGGGATGGCTACTCAGAAAATTTGGTATTACCAACTCGATCCAGGGCGGAATATGGGTAAAACCAATTCCCTGAATGATGAGGACTTGCGCGAGTTTGTGGAGTTACAGGATAGGTTAGCGGAAACAGAAAAGTCTTGGCTGGTGGATATTGCTGATTTGGATCGGGTGACGTTCGATTTGTCGGTGAAGAATCCAAATAAGGCTGAGGACTCGACGTTACGGGAACCAGAGGAAATTTTGGATGAAATTGCTGCTTTGGATGCGGAGAGTGCAGAAATCTTGGCTGGGATTGGGGGGATGTTATGAAAAAAAAATGGAACATGGTTTCGCTAGAACAACTAGGGAAAATCACTTCTAGTAAGCGTATATTTAAAAGTGAATATGTTGATGCAGGAATTCCGTTCTATAGAACTAAAGAAATTAAAGAATTAGCAAATGGACGAAAAATATCGACAGAACTATATATATCGAAAGATAGATTTAATGAAATAAATAGAAAGTTTGGCGCTCCTGCAATAGGTGATTTACTAATTACTGCTATCGGCACAATAGGCGAAATATATGTAGTAGACAATACTAACTTTTACTTTAAGGATGGAAATGTATTATGGCTAAGAGATTTCAGAGATATAGATCCTTATTTCCTTAAATATTCATTAATGGCTTTTGTTGATGAATTAAATGGTATTTCTCATGGTTCAGCTTATCAAGCTCTTCCAATAGAAAAACTCAATAAACATAAAATACCGAAACCATCACTTCCAGAACAAAAGCGGATTGTGGCGATTTTGGATGAGGCATTTGAGGGGATTGATCGAGCGATCGCAAACACCGAAAAGAACCTCGCCAACTCCCGCGAACTATTTGAAAGCTATCTAAACGCCATATTCACCCAGAAAGGCTACGGGTGGCTAGAGAAGAAGTTAGAGAATATTTGCTCTATAAAACATGGATTTGCTTTTAAGGGTGAGTTTTTTACTGCTGAGAAATCTGACTATATATTGTTAACACCAGGTTCTTTTTATGAGAGTGGTGGCTACCGTGACCAAGGCGACAAGACCAAATACTATATTGGAGAAATTCCAGATGGATTTATTCTGAAAAAGGGCGACTTTCTTTTTGCAATGACAGAACAAGCAGTTGGACTTCTTGGTAGTTCTCTAATAGTTCCAGAGTCAGATAAATTTTTACATAATCAACGTCTTGGTCTTGTGCAAGTTACCGATGGTTTTGAATGGCACAATGATTTTTTCTTCCATCAGTTCAACACCCAAAAATTTAGATCGGCGGTTCAAAGCAGTGCATCAGGCGTAAAAGTCCGACATACTTCTCCTAAAAAATTAGGTGCGATATCAGTTTACTTCCCACCAAATATCGCTGAACAAAAAGTTTGTGCAGATACTCTAAACGAACTATACGCCGAAACCCAACGCCTCGAAACCATCTTCCGCCAAAAAATCGCCGCCCTCAACGAACTAAAACAATCCATCCTACAAAAAGCCTTTACTGGCGAACTCACCGCAGACACCGCTAACCAAGTGACGAAAGCCGCTAAAGAGGGAATTGCCGCATGAGCAATGACCTGCCTCAACCGAGAGATCGCCTGTTTCAAGAAATCAGACAGTTTATTGATGCCGCTAAACAACGCGCCGCCGTTGCCATCAATGCAGAAATTACCCTGCTTTATTGGCAAGTCGGCAAACGCATCCAAACCGAAATCCTGCAAGGTCAACGCGCCGAATATGGCAAACAAATTATCGTTTCTTTATCCCAGCAGCTAACCCAAACTTATGGTAAAGGCTGGAGCGAAAAACAACTACGGCATTGTCTACATTTTGCGGGAACCTTTGCTGATGAGCAGATTGTCTCCACACTGCGGAGAGAATTGAGTTGGACGCATATCAAAACTCTAATGTATATTGATGAACCCCTAAAACGCGACTTCTACATCGAAATTTGCTCTTTAGAGGGTTGGTCATCCCGTCAACTGCAAGAACGCATCAACTCCATGCTATTCGAGCGCACTGCCCTATCCCGCAAACCCGAAGAAACCATTCGCCACGATCTAGAGCAACTGCGCCAAGATCAACAAGTATCACCTGATCTGTTGCTAAAAGACCCCTATATTTTAGATTTTCTGGATTTAAGCGATCGCTATCTCGAAAAAGACCTCGAAGATGCCATCCTGCGGGAAATCGAAAAATTCTTACTAGAACTTGGTGCCGGCTTTACTTTTGTCGCTCGTCAAAAACGCCTACAAATCGACAACGACGACTTTTATATTGACCTGCTATTTTATAACCGCAAACTCAAACGCCTCGTCGCCATCGACCTCAAACTCGGTAACTTCCGTCCCGAATACAAAGGCCAAATGGAACTTTACCTGCGCTGGCTGGCCAAATACGAGCAAGAGCCTGATGAACAGCCACCTCTAGGAATTATCTTATGTGCAGGTAAAAAGCAAGAGCAAATCGAATTGCTAGAACTAGATAAAAGCGGCATCCATGTCGCCGAATACCTCACCGTATTACCACCTAAAGAGGTGTTACAGGCTAAACTGCAAGAAGCGATCGCCACTGCCCGTCGGAGAATAGTGGACAGTTAATAATGGACAGTGGACAATTGACAAGAAGGCAATCTGAGTAACTCTCAACTGCCCACTGTCCACTATAAAAATGAACGAAGCCGAAACCCGCGCTGAACTAATCGACCCCGCACTCAAAGCCGCAGGCTGGGGTATCACCGAAGGCAGTCGCATCCGCCGCGAAGTTATCGCCCCTGGTCGCTTGGTTGGCAATGGTAAACGTGCCCAATCAGACATCGCCGATTATGTTCTCGTCTATCGCGGTGAAAAACTTGCAGTCATCGAAGCCAAAAAACGCGGATTGCCCGATACCGAAGGCTTAGGACAAGCCAAAAAATACGCCGAAAAATTGCAGACGCGGTTCGCCTACTCCACAAATGGCATCGGACTTTATCAAGTAGATATGCACACAGGTGCAGAAGGCTACGTCAACCAATATCCTACCCCCGACGAACTGTGGGATGTTACCTTTAGCGAAGCCAACGAATGGCGAGATCGCTTTGCTGCCATACCCTTTGAAGATAAAAGCGGCACATGGGAAGCCCGTTATTATCAACATAATGCCATTAAGCACGTCCTAGAAGCAATCTGCCAAGGAAAAGACCGGATTCTGTTAACAATGGCAACTGGCACAGGTAAAACCTTCATCGCCTTCCAACTCGCCTGGAAACTCTTTCTATTCCAGGCTATGAAAATCGACCGTCACGATCAAGCTAAAATTTTATCATCAAGCGAGATCGTTCAGTTATTTACCGAAGGTTTTAAAACCGAACGCGATCGCGCTTTATTCGGACTCTGCCTTTACTGCGGATTGCGAATCTCCGAAGCCTGTACCATGCACACCAGAGGCGCTTACCGCATTTCTGGAGGTGTGCGCGGACGCATAACCGTGCGTAAAGAAAATACTAAAGGTAAAACTGACACGCGCTCTATCCCTGTCTGTGATGAACTTCGGGAAATATTAGAGGCTTATTCATCTCCCAAAGAGTTCTTGTTTCCTGGGCGCTGGGGGCGGGGACACATTCATCCAGACTCTGCCGATAAGATTTTACGGGCTGCGTTTGATGAACTTGATATTGAAGGGGCAAGCACCCATAGTTTTAGGCGAACTTGCTTGACTAAAATGCACTTGTCCCACGTTCCGACTAAGGTTATTAAGAAGATATCTGGTCACAAAACTTTGGCAGCATTGGACAGGTATCTTGAAGTCACGGACGAGGATTTGCAGGATGGTGTTAATACATTAAAGTTTCATTGAAATAGAAAACCATCCCAGGACAGTTGGTAAATTATTTTTGGAGTTCGCTACACCTAACAATAAATTCTCATGCCCCGTCAACCTCGCCAAATTAAAGCGGATTATTGCTATCACATTACTACCCGTTGTTGTGCTGTGGATGGTTTAGTAATTTCTCTGATTGTCCGATACCTGGAAAGTAGACGACCCCTATTTATCAATTCACTATTTTGTTATTCTGTCAATGCGTAAGTCCTAACCTTTTGTTTTACTGCCACTTTATTTTTGTTCATCTTGCCTTTCAGTAGTAAGCCGACTCCCACAGCACCTACAGCTAGTAAACCTAAGCCAGAGTCAGGCTCAGGAACAACTTGGCGGTTAGAGACAACTTGAAGATTCGTAATAGGATCTTCGTTAACCAAGCCGCTTGCCAAATCAGCAACGCGCAAAACAATATTTCTAGAGTAGGAAAGTGGGTCGTCGGACAGTACGGGAAGTTCTGAAATATTACCTGAGTACCCAAGATCAACATCAATTGAACAGAAAAATCCAGTTGTTGTTAAACAGCCGGGAGGATACTCAACAGAACTCAAAATCCCTGTGCTAGGGGGATCTAAAGGTATACCTGGAAAAACACCAAAATCAGAGGTGATGCCACGCAAATTTATATTTGTTGCTGAAACCGAGAAGTTAGAAACAGCGTTTGGGTATGAGAAGCCTATTTCAGTCACGGTTCCGTCATCGTTACGACCTATGGCTGGGAATGGGTTAGGAGTTATATCCGTATTTAAGGTAAAGGAACCAGTTGAGCCTCTTTCGGTAGTGAAATTAAAATCTAGTAGGGCTGCAATAGCTGGAGATGTACCGAAAGTTCCGAGAGCTATAAACGCGGCTCCTATAGCAGCCGTTAATGACTTTTGCATACTTGTTTATCTCCAAAAGATAGACTTATACGTGACAATACTCAATGACATCATATCTGATGATACGATTGTTGTTGCAAAAAGATATGTCACCTTAACTAGAGAGGCGAGTATGGCAAGATTATTAGGTGGGAATGTACCAAGCCCAGAAAATTCCTCCATAAGCAGGTTAGCTTATGCAGATGTAGTACTCGACTACTTTGATAGTGGTGCAGGTCCGCTTCCAGGTCCGTATGGTATCGATGCTTTGGGTAATAATTCTGTCCCAGTTACACCAAGTATTATTTTAGGCAGTAATACAAGTGGGGCCCTCTCTTTACCCACAGGCTCCTTTGTTACAGTCGGTTTCACAGATGCACTTATCCTCGATCAACCAGGAAATGATATTTTCGTACTAGAAAGGGATTTTGTAACTGAGCAAGCAGAAGTTTATGTCAGTTCTGATTATAATCCTGCTTTTCCTTTAATTAACCTTGATCCTTTTAACGGTGCAAATCTTGTTCTCCTTGGTACTGCAAATGCAGGAACTACGTCATCCTTTGATTTAGCTTCGATTGGATTTACAAGTCCAGTTGAAGCAGTCAGAATTGTTGGACTTGATACTGGAGGAGCTTCTCCTGGTTTTGATGTTGTTAATGTGCAAGCTTTACAAGCATTACCCGATCAAGCAAACTTTATAGCACTTGAGCCTCAATGGAATAGTGAAAATGGTTCATTGAGATATGGATTTCAAGTAGAGGATGCTGATGTTTCCTTCGGAGAGGATGTTGAAGTTGGACTTTATTTTGCGCGTGATAGAGGTATTTTTTTAAGTGATGAGAGAATAAGCGAAATATTTGTTAATCAAACAAATCCTGAAATTATAGGAAACCAGATTTGGTATAGTTTACCAATTGAAGATATACCTTTAGAACTATCAAATGAAGAGCTTAATGCTGATAGAATCCTTACTATTGTTGATCCGGACAATCTCATCCCAGAGATCAATGAAAACGATAATGGACTAGGAATTGACTATTTCTTCGTGAGGAAAATTCCTCAAATCATGCGTAACATAGGTGAGGAATGGGAAGTAGCGGCGAGCTTTCAAGAGCGATGGTTAAATGGTGAAGAAAAGGTATTGCCATCAGGAGTGAACAATGAACTTTTTGAAGCTGAACCTACTGTTGCACTAATTAGCTTAGACTGGATTCTTCAACCCTCCGTTGATACAGATGGTCGCGCACAGGGAGCTTTCAATCAGCTAACAGATGTAAACTATCTTTTTAGTGAAAATGCTAGAGACGAACTGGCAGAAAGATTAAATGGAAGGCTAGAAGATGAGCCAATTGGAACGGTCATCAATTTTGGAGTCGAACAAGAAGGCGTGGATGCTCTCAGAAGTCAGCAGACTCAATTTAGTCCTGTTATCACAAAACCAGATTCACCTTTTGATTTCCTTGATTTAGTATCAGCACCTACAAACTTTGAACTTACACCTCTAGATCCGCTCTTAGGAGCATTAGGGGATTTCAGTTTCTACGCTATTCCTATAGGAGAAGCAGAAAAAGTATCGAACGATGCAATTAGAGTAACTGCTACAGGTGTTGGCATCTACGCTCTTGATATCTTTGAATTTAACGGATTTCAATACCTTGGAACTTGGGACGAACCTAACCAAGCCTCAATATTTCCTGAAAATGATAATTTGGTATATAACAGTAC
Source organism: Nostoc sp. (assembly GCF_041747015.1). Classification (GTDB taxonomy): domain Bacteria; phylum Cyanobacteriota; class Cyanobacteriia; order Cyanobacteriales; family Nostocaceae; genus Nostoc. Next base: position 7,649 of record NZ_JBGTFY010000305.1, on the reverse strand, counting down.
ATACAGGGGATATCGAGATCAGACTGGATTGGGTCAAGACTTTGTTGTAATATCTACCGTGGAGGAGAGAGGATTAATAAGTGGAGGAATACCGCTCTTATCTTCCTCTTTTACAGTATCTATTTAGATTTGTTAAAGAGCAGACAGGCATCACCATGCCAAACCGGGGAAATTGTACGCGAAGGCTGAAACTAAGATGGGGTAAGCCTTTCAATAAGTGCTTTTTGGTGAAAGAACTATGGTTATGCTGCTAGTTTTGATCAAGTTGGAACGAAAAATCGTCGTTTCAGGCACTTGAAATTTTCTTAGAGTACAAAAAACCTTTTTTGGCACGGTGATGCCTTTTACCACATTTTTATTCTTTTTCGGAGATGTCTATTAAAGCATTCGTTTGATGCCGATTAAGTTTGGATTCTTTATTAAAGACACTCCATGCTAAGAGTGCGGGTGATGCTGGGAAAGGCTTTCAGCTATTGAATTCCTAGTTCATTTGTTCGCGTTGAAAGGGCTGGACTTTGTGAACATACTAATTCCCGCAACACCAGACGCACCTACATCAAGACATTGCCTATAATTATTTTCGTTGATTCCTCCGAGGGCAAAAACCTTGATTTGCGTTGATTCACAAGCCTTCCGAAGCATACTTAGACCAATTCCTTTTGCTTCTGGATGAGTTTGTGTCTCAAAAATCGGTGAAAAAAATACATAGTCTATTCCGCACTGTTCCGCTTCTTTTATAGATTTCAACGAGTGGCATGACTTGCCAAACAGCACATTACGGTTTTTCGTTTGATGAGTTTTAATTTTGTCATTCTCTCTAAAATGAAAAGCACTAACCAAAGAAGATTCATGATTAAGAGAAAATGGTAGTATGATTGGTAATTCTTTATAAGGCAAATTCTCCAAAATTATATCTATAGTTTCTTTGTTCGCATCATATAAACGCACATAGCAAGAATCTGCACCATTATTGGTAGCTATTTTTCCCCATTCTATAACTTTTTTAGCAAGCTTTGACAAGTCATGAGAAAGTAGCTCTTCGGCAACTACTGATGTGGTATCAAATATTGCGATCTTTTGGAAATGTTTTACTTTTAGTGTCATGAGCTTACCCTTTAATGACCAAGCCACGGCATGAGTTACGCAAACAATTACAGACTGCTTAATTGGTAAGTCTTTCCGCTTTTCTTAGTGCCATTCGGTGCTGTGTCATTGCTTGCAGAATAAAAACAGTCAAGTTGTATGAGAGGATATGATTTTAGACTACTTTTTACATAAAATTACATTTTAGTAACAAAAGAATAATGCTTGAGATTAAGGATTCTGTCGGTTTAACCTCCCGTATTATGGCGGCAGTGCGGGCTATAGAAACACAAAGACCAGATAGGTTATTTTCAGACCCGTTGGCGGCTTTATTAGCTGGGGATGAAATGATTGCAGAAGTTATACCAAAAGCCAAAGAATACGAAAATAGAGGCACACCCTTTGTTGCTACACGAACACGATTTTTTGATGATTTTTTAATGTCTGTTGCCCATCAAAGAAGTCAAGTTGTCATTTTAGGAGCCGGGATGGACACTAGGGCTTTCCGACTTAGTTGGCATCCTGACACTCATTTATACGAAGTAGACCAACCTGAAGTCTTGCAACTTAAAGAATCTCTTTTAGAAAATTCTCAAGCTTTATGCCATCGACACTCGCTGTCAATTGACCTTAAAGAAGCTTGGTCTGATCTGCTCATTGCTCAAGGATATCAAATTGATATCCCTTCCATTTGGTTAGTGGAGGGAGTATTCTACTACTTGAGTGAGAATGAGGTACATGATTTACTCAAGACAATTACTAACTTAAGTGCGCCCACCAGTTGCTTAGGGGCTGATTTAATAAATACAAAATTGATATTACAGAGCGACGACGGATTATCTAAATATTGGCGTTATGGATGCGAGGAGCCAGAAACCTTATTCGCTACTTATGGATGGAAGGCATCAGTTGTTCACCCAGGAGACGAACAAGCCCATTTTGGTCGTTATACTTATAAATCTCCACCCCGAGATGTTCCAGATGTTGCTCGCGTCTTTTTTGTCACAGCATTGAAAGAATAGCTCCAATTCTTCTCTAAAGCTGGGGTTTTTTGTACAAACCCTCGAAAAGGGGGAATAGGGAAATTAGTGAGACGGGGCTTGGGTTAGCTGCTGAACAATATGATCCAAATTGATCGGGTTAGAAAATTTCCTAAACTCATAACGACCATATAAATTTATGTGCTGCCAAGCGACAGGAGAAATCTGTTTCAACTCCTCAATCCCTCGAACATCATTAATGTTCTCTCGATGGGCAAGAACATTAGACAAGATACTGGCATTGTAATAAAGAATGCAGTTAGCAATCAACCGCCCACATTCGCCCCAAAGTTGTTGCTCAAGTTCAGACTTGAAGCGTAATTTACCAAAATTAGCATGGGAGATAGCTCGACGTAATTGATGATAACTTTCACCCCGATTCAATGCCCGTTGAACATTTTGACGTAAAGGCAAAGAGTCAACATAATCCAGTAAATATAAACTTTTAAGAATATTGTCATATTCCCACAAAGCACGTCTAGTCTTATTCTTACGAACATAAGCACTGAGTTTACTAACAATAATGCTTTGCGTAGTCTCCTTAACTGCTAGTGAAACCATTATCCGTTGAATATTCTCCCATTCTTCTACAATTAAGTCAGTATTAATTTTACGAATAGGCTTAATTATACCATCATAATTGCTGGGATGCTTAAATCCATACAGAGCCTTAGCAACCTTTTCATGTATATCTCTATAACGTGGAGCAAATTGATAACCAAACGAATGTAAAATGGCAAAGTTAATCTCATTTGTACCGTGTGTATCAGTTGAATGTATCTCAGGCTGAATGTCAGTCGTATTATTAAATAAAATGTCAAAAACAAAGTGGCTTTCATGCTCATTAGCCCCGATGATTCTAGCATTAACTGGAATATGATTAGCAACCAATGTATATGATACAACACCCTTCTTCAGCCCAAAATATTTAGGAGAGTGGCGTGAATTAATTGTATTAATCCGAGCTTCAAACTTCTGTCCATCACTACTAGAATGAAGCATATTATCAATATCATAATGATGGAAGATTGACAGTTGAGAAATAGCATTACTAATCAGGTCATTTGCTTCTTTGAGTGTTTCTAGACGAATAAAATTGTCGGAAGTGCTAGCAAGAAGTTGATAGTTAATATCAGAGATTTGTCCCATCCTTCCCATTCCCATATTATTACCCCAAGCAATTAAGCAGGCAATAATGACACGCTCATCCACAGGGTGTTTTTGGTAACGACCTAACACATGGTCAAAAGCTTTAATAAAATTGCAATGGCGATCTACAAAATGTAATAATTCCCCAATATTAACTTGTTTTAAATCATCAAAAAAGGGAGAGTTTATGAGGTCAATACCTTGAGGATATAAGAGATTCCAATGGACTTTATTTCCACGCTTTTTAATCTGAAAATGCTCATTCTCTCCAGCAGAAATGCGGCGATTAACTTCTACAATACGTTCTTCGAGTGTTTGTTCGAGTAAGATTAAATGTTCTTCAATCGGGCAAGTTAAAATAGTTAAATTATTATCAACCATTAACTTTTGTTTTTCTTGCCATCGCAAATCATCAATTAAGTCATCTTCAAGACTACGAAAATGAATACTATCTCGGCAAGAAATATCACCCGATTCTAATCCATTTCGGAGCAGCCGATAGATTAAGAACTCATACCGATCTGGAATTAACTGCTTTTGTTGTTCGCTATCATATGCGTAGAGATAACTCGTAACGGAAGCTGGAATACACTCAACCGGAAATAATTCAGATTTAAACTCTTTGAGTGGCTTACCCCTATTAAATGCTGCTTTCAAGAAATCGACCGCTTCAATCAATGTATCCTGAGACAATGTGGTCGTAAATTCAACTCTCATTATTACTTGTCGCAAATGCAATTTGAATTGACGAGACAGTTTATCAATATATTCCCATTGAAAGGTAGTTTCATCAAAACTTACAGTCTTAGCCATCTGGTCTGCCACAGCCATCAACTTTTGACGGGGTAAAATGCCAAAAACATTTGACTGAATAGCCTGAAAAGGTGTATCTGGTGCAATACTTTCATCTGTCAAAAGTTTGAGAACTTGGCCAGCTTTTTGCAAGTTTTCGTTGATTTCAACGAAACACTCATATAAACGTTCTTTGGCAACACTTTTAGCTTCATCACTGTAATGTCTCACCCTGGATATTAAACAGTTAATTAGATTATCTGAACGTTGTTGATATCGATAATAGGCAAAGCAGATAATGTAAATATACGCTGTCCACTCATTCAGTCTTTTTAATCTAGCAACAGAGTAATAACCTACTAAAGAAGCATAATATTTAATATTTTCATTGGATATACCCATTTCTGGTAATAACTTGCGGGCTATTTGATAAAATGAGAATAGTTGTTCACCCCGATGAATCTCCTGCTTGATTTCTTTGAGACTAAAATCTCTCGGCTCGTGTTTGAGTTGTGTGATTTCATATAAACCTGTTGAATCTGACAATAGTTTTTTTAAAGCTTCTGTTTCCGAGGTTTTCAACCCATTATATATAATGTTTATCAGTCTGTTTTGTTCCGAAGTTAGGGCAAGACATAGTAAGTCTTGCATCAAGCTATAACCTGGTATAACAATTTTATGTTTGGTGAGATAATTGATGATTTCACGGAAGACATAGATAGGTTTGCTATAAACCATTGCCGATTGCTGTGCTTTTTGCTCAAGTTCTTGACGTTCTTTTTTGGCACAGCTACGATAACCATAAAGTTCAAGTATAAACCGTTGCTGTTTTAGCCGAGTCTGCTTGTCAATTACTTTAACTTCTCCAATTTGTCGGGAATTAAAGTGTTTCTCTATAATATATTCAAAGTCGGATTCAACTTCGTCAAGTGTGAATATAAAGAATAGATGTTTTGCCCGGAAATATCCTAATTGGAGAATAAAATATACTTGAGATTTAATCGTTCTAAATCCTTCAAGTAACTCTAGCTCTGACTGTGATAAAGCGAAGTATTCAGTTTGCTCTTCATCCGTAAAACAAGGTCTACCATAAATACTCTCTATTTCATCAGCAGCCAGAATTTTTAGACGCTTTTCTTTTCGGCTAGTTTTGAAACTCTCATCTTCCATTTTTGATTGTTTATGTTTGAGATAATATGTCTCAAAAACTATACTTTTTGAGACATACCAAAATCATGTCTCTTTTTATGTCTCAAAATGCAACTCTCTCAAAGTCTAAAGAATAATGAGACGTATGAGCATAACTTGGAGTTTGTCATTATGGCTCTTGTTGGATATGCACGGGTTAGTTCTGTAGGGCAAAGTCTTGATATCCAATTGGATAAGCTCCAACATTGTGATAAAATTTACCAAGAAAAAAAAAGTAGCACAATCCAACAGTGTTCTAGATTAGATGCTTGCTTGGAATATGTCCGAGAGGGTGATACTTTGGTCGTGTCCCGTTTGGATCGTTTGGCTCGCTCTACTCTTCATCTTTGCCAGATTGCCGACTTACTCAATCGTAAACAGGTCGCTTTGCACGTCCTCGACCAGAATCTTGATACTTCAAATTCAACTGGACGACTTCTGTTCAATATGCTTGGTGCTATTGCTGAGTTTGAAACAGAAATTCGCTCTGAGCGACAACTTGATGGGATTCATAAGGCGAAGGAATTGGGTGTTCGCTTCGGGCGAAAACAGATATTGTCCGCTCCGCAGATTAACGAACTTCATCTGAGACGGACACAAGGTACTCTTATCAAAATTCTTATGAAAGACTTTGCTCTTTCTAAGGCGAGTGTCTATCGTTACCTCAAAAAATCCGCTGCCTCTTAGGAATGAGGATTAAATAAGATCCATAATTACTATATCTGCGGTACGGCTGTATAATTCCATTGCGGCAAATAATCGTCAAATACAATCTCCATCATCTGCTTAAACTCCTCTGTAACTTTGCGACCGGTCTTGTATATGCCATCTAAAATCGTTGTAAACACCTGAAGCCCTGTCTTGGTCTTAGTTTTTGCGATTAACTCCTCGACTATCTCAACACTCTCAAAAATGACTCCCTGACAAGCACGAGTCACATGAGGAAACAAACGATGTTCAATGGGGTTGTATTTTGAGGTATATGGGGGATAGTGGGCAATGCGAATTTCAATTCCCAACTCATTCACCAAAGCTTGTAAATCTTGCTTAAAAAGATAATGGCGAGAATTGTTACTGCCACCCCCATCGCACAGCAACAGGATGGAATTAGCAGTCTGATAGCGCTTTGAGCCATAGTGCTTCCACCAATAGCGCAGTGAATCACAGGCAAACTCACCCGTGTCATGACTGGTTCCAATCTGGATGTAGCCCTCATTGAGGGACAGGTCATACAACCCATGAGGAATCACTACGCCCTGAGCTAAGGTAGGCCAATCATGGTCAAACACTTCAATCTCGTCTTGGGTATACAACTTCCCTGCTCGATATAACCCCCCAATCAGTTCTTTTTTTTTGTATCCATGCTGATCACAGGATTCCCTGCGGCTTGATAGGTTTCAATCAACTCTTCAATATTTTCAAACTGTTCATTGCGCTGGGGATGCGCTCCAGTGCTTAAACGCTTTTGAGCTTTGCGTCTGCGGTAGTGATGGCGTTCTAGCAGTTGATCCACAACCGTTACACTCACCTCTATCCCTTGCTCGTGTAACAACTCGGCAATTTCAATGCGCGTCAGGTTAGTCCATTTTAGCGTTTCATCCATCGGTGAACCTGCTGTATGCTGCGCCAACACTTGTAAAAATACTGTTTCTAAACCTTCGATGCTCGATAGTGCTGATTTGCGTCCGCCGCCCTGACGGCGAATTCCACTCATACTCATAGCCGCTTTATCGTCTAACTCCTCCATTCCCAGCCGAAGTGTATAATAATCACAACCAAACAGGTTACTGATATAACTTATTCCTCCCCATCCCAGTTTGATGGATTCTATCGCGGCATAGCGACGACGATCCTTTTCGCTTAAGGACGAATATAGTCGTTGCATTTGCTGCTCAATCTTGGATGAATACGGAGTCATAGAATCGAAGAATTCAGTGGATAGATTCAGCCTATTATTGCATGACCGATTTTTGGATCTTATTTAATCCTCATTCCCAAGGGTTCTAAAATCCCGTATTCTCGTACCGACTGCACAAGCTGTGACATTTTTTCGGGGTCAAACCAACGGCGTGGTTGTTTTTTGGCAACTCGAATTTTGTGGATGGAAACAGTAGTAGCAGCAGATGCCAAAACATCCATAGTTAATAAATCTTCAACGCCGCGCATCTTTGGGACTTCTAGGCGTTTTTTTGACATTACAGCTTCTCCATGCCTTGGGCAATCTTCTTTAAAACTGTAACTGCTGGATGTTTTGGGGCATAAACTGCTAGAGGTTGACGACTCATTGCTGCATCAGCAAATGCAGTGGCGCGAGGAATCGCGGGATATACCTTAGCTAAGGAAGATAACTGTTGTTCTACAGCTTCCAGGATTACTTTATCTTGATTGGCGTTGCTG
>NZ_JBGTFY010000304.1:0-16852 GCF_041747015.1 Nostoc sp. | reverse complement strand
AACTGGGTGCAAATACACCACTTAGAGCAGACAAACTCGAAGACCAACTGAGATTGCTCAAAACCGATCCGTTATTTACTAACATTGAAGCAACGTTAAAGCCAGGAACCCAGTTAGGTAAAAGCATTCTCATAGTTAAAGTTACCGAAGCAAATGCTCTGACTGGCTTTGTGGGAGTTGATAATTACTCACCGCCTGCTGTGGGTTCAGAACGCTTGGGTGGTATTATTAGCTACCGCAACCTGACTGGGTTAGGTGATGAACTAAGTGCTTATTACTATCGCACCACCGTAGGCGGTGCTAATTCCTTTGACTTTAACTACCGAGTTCCCGTAAATGCGATGAACGGAACCGTACAGTTCCGTTATGCCCCCAGCGATAGCAAAATCATTGAAGCCCCAGTTTCTGTGTTTAACATTACTGCCGACAGCAAGCTGTATGAAATTAGCTATCGTCAACCAGTAATACGGAATCCCCGTGAGGAAGTCGCCTTGTCTTTGGGGTTTGCCGTGCAGGATGGGCAAACTTTTTTGGAAGGCGCACCTTATACATTTGGCGAAGGTCCTGACCGGGGTAACAGCAAGACACGAGTGTTAAAGTTTGGGCAGGATTATACCAAACGCGATCGCTCCGGTGCATGGGCATTGCGATCCCAGTTCAGTTTCGGTCTTGATGTTATCGATGCTACAGTCAACTCTGACCCGTTACCGGATGGGCGCTTCTTCAGTTGGTTGGGGCAACTTCAACGAGTGCAACGCCTTGGCAGGGACAATTTACTGATTGCTCAAGCAGACGTGCAACTTAGTCCTGATAGTTTACTGCCCTCTCAACAATTTGTAATTGGCGGCGGGCAATCGTTACGGGGTTATCGACAGAATGCTCGTTCGGGAGACAATGGCTTTCGTGTGTCACTAGAAGACCGCATTGCCATTCAGCGAGATAAAGCTGGACAGCCAAACTTGCAATTTGCACCCTTCTTTGATGTTGGAGGCGTTTGGAATAAATCTGACAATCCTAACGAATTAACAGGCGAAACCTTTTTAGCATCTGCTGGTTTGGGATTGATTTGGGAACCGATTCCGCGCTTTTTGGTGCGACTTGATTACGCAGTGCCAATAATTGAATGGCGCGATCGCGGCGAAAACGCCCAAGATCGAGGTTTTAACTTTAGTGCTGGCTACAACTTCTAATCCGTGAGCTTATAATTTTAAGTTTTGAGTAACGAGGTAGAAAATTTAACAAAAAAATGTTCAATTTATAAACTAATGGGTAGAGCGATCGCTCCTAACTTTTTTAGCTATTTATACTAAAACAATCCTAAATTATTGGTTGTGTCTGCTAGTTGCTTCTGACAAGTCATTCATCATCTAAGAAAATAAATAAAAAATGAAAGTAACAGCAAACTTATTTCTAAAGTTGAATTTGATTAAAGTGGGACAACAAAATCGGAGAATTTTTGTAATCGGTAAGGCTTGCATCACAAGTTTGTTGTTCGCCACATCTGTGTTTGTAGTTTTTTTGCAAACTACAGCAAAAGCGCAGATTACACCAGCTACCAACGATGCTGGTACTGTCGTCAACCAAGATGGTAATACTTTAAATATTGAAGGTGGCACTAAAGCAGGGGCAAATCTACTTCATAGCTTTGAGAAATTCGGAGTCAACGACGAGCAAACTGCCAACTTTATTTCTAACCCAGAAATTCAAAACATTTTGGGTCGAGTGACTGGAGGGGATGCTTCTGTTATTAACGGGCTAATACAAGTTACGGGTAATAATTCTAACTTATATTTGATGAATCCCGCAGGAATTATGTTTGGTTCGGGTGCCAGTTTGAATGTGCCTGCATCTTTCACGGCGACAACTGCGAACGGCATTGGGTTGGGCGATAAGTGGTTTAATGCGCTGGGTACAAATGATTACGCAACTTTAATGGAAAATCCAAGTGCGTTTGCATTTACCATGAATCAACCGGGAGCTATTGTAAATAATAGCTATTTAGGGGTTGGAGCGGGAAAAAATCTCACATTAGTTGGCGGTACGGTTCTCAATACTGGAGGATTTGGAGCTTGGGGTGGTCAAGTTGTTGTTGCCACAGTTGCTGGTGAGCGAGTAGTGCGAATTAGCCAGCCGGGAAACATCCTCACTCTTGAAGTTCAGCCACTATCAACATCTGCGAATCTACCTGCAAACTGGTCTTTACCTATTTTATCCCTGCCACAACTGCTGACGGGCGGCGGCATAGATAGTGCAAGTGGTGTAACTGTCAGCGGCGATCAGGTGACGCTGACAGGTTCGGAACTGACAGGTTCGGGAATACAGATACAGAACGGGGATGTGGTAGCGGATTCTGTTTTAGCCCAAAATGCCACGTTATCATCGAACCGCAATCTGATTTCTGTAGGAAAATCTGAGCGGGAATTAACTATAGCAGGTAACTTAAATATCGAAGCTCAGAATACTGTACAGTTAAAAGATGGTTCGGGTTTCGACTTTTTTGCTCTGCAAGTCGGGGGCAATTTAAAAGTTCAGGGCAACCAAGGCATTGATATCCAGTTGAATAATCCGGGTTCTATCTTCAGAATCGGCGGAAACCTGAATTTAGTCAGCAATGGCACAATTACTGGCAACACTGCCTTTATTACAGGTGGAAATTTTTCAGTACTCAACCTCTCTGGTGGAGCCGGAACCTTTACCTCTAGCTTTTTAAGTTCAAGTGGAACCAATACACAGGGCATCATTAGCTCGAATGGCGATGTTAATTTTGGCCATTACGAAGGTTCCTCGCTGAAGGTAGAAGCCAAAGGTAGTATTACTGGTGGAGATATCAATATTACCGAGCCGAATGGGTTGCTGGTGGGAACCGATCCAGATATTGCAGTTCTCAAAAGTAGGCCATCGCTGATTTTGCGAGCAGGCGTGAGTGAGTTACGCAATTCTCCAAGCACGCCTTCGAGTTCCTTGGGAGGAGCAACTTTTGGATCTACAGCAACGCCCACATCATCAGGAAGTATTACAGTAGACAACATTACAATTTCATCACCGGACAACGACCCAGTTTTGGGTCCGGTGATACTATCTGCAACAGGTGATATAAATGTAAATGGAAATGTAGATGGAAATGCAGGCTCTTTTGGTACAAGCAGCACAGTTGTTTTGAATTCATCAAAAGGCGGCATAACCGTTGCGGAAAACATTGATGCTGGCAGCATCATACTATCAAGTGAAAAAGATATTATTACAAAGAGTATTGATGCTAGCTCCTCACCAGATGGCGGAGTTGACACAAGCTCAGACGTTGGATTATTTTCTTCAAGAAAAGGCAATATTTTAGTAAATGACATTGAAGTCCGATCCGGGAGTTTAGACATTAATGCTGCTGGTGTTTTCCAAGCCAAAACTGCTTTCTTAGACGACTTCGTCTCTGGCCCCCGGAAGGTTCCGGTTAGTGTTCGAGCAGCACGTCAAATCAATATCCAGCATGGAGGTGTGAGTTTTACGGATGGTCTTGGTGTAGAAAAAGATGCGGCTGGCAATCCTATTTTTAGAGTAGAAGCTGATGGGAGACAAGTATTCTTTGCTGGGTATGAGGAAAATAGTTTTAACGTAATTCGTTTTGTTGATGGAAATGGGACTCCTGTTTTAGGTGTTGATGAAAATGGGACTCCTATTTCAGACAGTTCTGTAATTGTCAGAAGTGTGGATTTCAATCCCAACACAGTTGCGTCGGATGCTAGTTATACTGTCGGATTGATTGTTCTCCAAGCTGGATCTAATGGAACCCTTTCTGGTGTCTTTCGAGATACTCAACTCTCCTCAAGTAACAAAATTAATGTAGTTTCTGCTCCTCGACAAAATCCAGACAATCCAGACAATCCAGACAATCCAAACAATCCAAACAATCCAAACAATCCAAATAATCCAAATAATCCAAATAATCCAAACGATCCTACTCAACCGGGAATCGACGATTCTCAGGCTCAAACCGCACAGCGACAACTTAACAAACCATCTCAAAATCCTGCTTGTCCGCCCTCAAATACAGTAGTTTCGTTAAACTCAAGAGAAAACCCCACACGCTCAGAAACTACCAATCCTCCAACATCAACAACAGCCAATCCCTGTAGAGAAGAAAATAAGGATACTAATATTCTTCGCATCGTTGGAGACAATCAGACTAAACCTATCCCGGTCAATCCCAACCCTACGCCTCCGTCAGGGACTAACAAGTAGGAATAAGCTGTAGTCCTAGAATTTACCCGTTTGCGCTAATATCATGTCTGGTTGCTTACCCACAATTCAAAGCATACCCCTAAGAGCCTGCTTTCCCCCTAAGCACAGGCTCTTAGGGGTTAGGGAACCAGTGCGTTGCTTATTTTCTACCCGTTGTAGCACCTGGCGTGGTGGGGTACTTTTTATTAGCCTCAGTATCCTGATGACTATGGTGACAGGTTTAATACCTTTCGCTCAGGATTTGACTGCTTTCTCCGCTTCGCCTCCCGCCCAAGTAATGACTCGTCAAACAGCCGATCGCTTGTTTGAACAAGGTATTAAATATTACCAAACGAAGCAACTACAGTTAGCGATTCAATTTTGGCAGCAGTCGCTTATCGCTTACCGTACCCTGAAAGACCGTCCTGCCCAAGCAGCAACGCTGAAAAATCTCAGTGCAGTTTACCTGCTTTTGCCTGAGTACCCGAAAGCGATCGCTCACTTGCAGCAATATCTAAATATTACGCGAGAACTGGGCGATCGCCTCAATGAAGAAGGTGCTTTAGTCATCTTATTAGCAGACACCTATGCAAAAGGCGGCAGTTATGCTAAAGCAATTGAATATTATCAGCAGAGTTTAAAAATTATTCAGCAATTGAGCAATTCTCCACAGGAGAAGCAACGCCAACGCTCATAAGAAGGAGTGATTTTAGGCAGTTTAGCGATCGCTTACCGAGTAGTAGGAAACTACAGTGCTGCGATTGAATTCAATCACAAAGCGCTGCAAATTTTTCGAGAACTCAAAGACCGTCAAACAGAGGCAAAAGTTTTAGGAAATCTCGGTAATGCCTATCAGTCTTTAGGCGATTATAACAATGCCATCGCTGACTACGAACAGAGCGCAAAAATTGCCCAAGAAATCAAAGATAGCGCCCAAGAAGGAATTGTTCTAGGATATTTAGGAGCTATTTACGCCAATTTGGGGCAGTACGATCGGGCGATCACCCTCCATGAACAAAGTCTGAAAATTAACGAAACTTTGAGCGATCGCTTAGGACAGGCTAGCACTTTAATTAACTTGGGGTCTACCTATCACTCTCAACGCCAAAGCGAAAAAGCCCGCAGTTACTACGAACAAGCTTTGAAACTAGCTTCAAATGCAGGCGATAGCGAACTAGAAGGCAAAGCGCTGGGTAGTTTGGGACTGGTTTATGAAGATTCCCGCGACTACCCAAAGGCAATTCAATATCAAGAGCAAGCTTTAGCAATTGCCAGGACAATAGGAGATCCAGAAGCCGAAGGCAAAGCGCTCAACAACCTTGGTCATGCTTTGTTCGCTGCTGGTAAACTCAAAGAAGCTGAAGAAAAACTCCGCGCCGCTGTCAAACTCCTCGATGGTCTGCGTCCTGGACTCGACGACACTTACAAAGTCTCCATCTTCGATACTCAAGTATACACCTACAACCTGCTGCAACAAATCCTGCTTGCCGCTAACAAACCGGAAGCCGCTCTAGAAGCCGCAGAACAAGGACGCGCCCGCGCCTTTGCCGAGTTACTTGCCAGACGCATATATCAAGAAGGCGAAGGGCAAAAATCGGTATCATCAATTACCGATAATCCGCCGCCGAATATTGAAAAAATTCGTAAAATCGCCCGTCAACAAAACGCCACATTGGTAGAATATGCGATCGTTCCCGATGATGACTTTAAGTTTCGAGGTAAACAGCGAGGCAGAGAGCAAGAATTATTCATTTGGGTAGTACAGCCTAATGGTAAAGTTGCATTTCGGCGAGTTGATTTAAAACCCCTGTGGCAAAAAGGTGGAACCCTTGCTGATATTATTAATATTTCCCACTGCTTGACTCTTGACAGAAGTGCCAATGTTGACAATTGCCTCAGCAAACCTGCTGGTAAAGGCGAACAACTGATGCAAGCACTGCGTAAAATGAAACCTGCCGAAGCGGCAAAGTCATCTTCTAAAAGTCAAGACTTCCGGCAGATACTCCATCAACTCCTGATTCAGCCGATCGCTGACCTCTTGCCCGCTAACCAAAATGCTCATGTTATTTTTATACCCCAAGAAACTTTATTCTTAGTTCCCTTTCCAGCCCTCCAAGATGCCGATGGTAAGTACCTAATCGAGAAGCACACTATTTTGACTGCACCATCCATACAAGTGCTAGATTTGACACGCAACTTGAAAGATAAAAGACAGATGGCAGGAGGGGAAAATTCTTCAATCTTCGGTTCTCCATCCTCTGCCCTAATTGTCGGCAATCCTGTTATGCCCAAACCATTAGAACAATTACCACAGGCAGAACAGGAAGCTATTGATATCGCCAAACTGTTTAACACTACTGCAATCATTGGCGCACAGGCAACGAAAGCTAACATTTTGCAAAAATTACCTAAAGCTAGACTGGTGCATTTGGCAACGCACGGATTGCTTGAGTATGGCAATCAGAACACGGGGTTGGGAGTACCAGGAGCGATCGCTCTTGCACCATCAGGTAAGGATGACGGATTTCTCACAGCCAGTGAAATTCTCAATCTGCGTCTGAATGCTGAACTCGTTGTTCTTAGCGCTTGCAAAACCGGAAGAGGAAGAATTTCTGGAGACGGAGTTATTGGGCTTTCTCGCGCTTTGATTACCGCAGGAACACTTAGTGTAGTAGTATCTCTATGGTCAGTACCAGATATCCAAACAGCTAAACTGATGAAATTTTTTTACCAGAGTCTTGAGAAAAATTATGACAAAGCCGCAGCTTTGCGTCAAGCAATGTTAAAGACAATGAAGGAAGACTCTCTCCCCTTGAACTGGGCAGCTTTTACGTTAATTGGAGAGTCTTGAGAATTTTAGCAAGAAAGGCGCTATCTTTGCTGAAGTTGTATCTGCTGAAGTTGTATCTGAAGTTGTATCTGCCCAAGTTGTTGCCTCACCTCGCTAGAACGCTGAGGATTTCCTAATCTTTGATACAGTGCATCTGCATTTATTAGGTGACTTGAAGCTGAGTCCGGCTTGTTCATTCTCGTATACAAGTCTCCTAATGCCTCATGCGCCGCAGCTTGTCCATTTATATCTTGTGTTCTCTCTGGCTGCTCTAAGAATTGCACAAGTAGTGTCACAGCTTCACCAAGGTTCCCTTTATCGATAAGATCATTCACTCGTTGACTCAGATATGGTGGCATTGTACCACCACCACGGACAGGACCTCCTCGAGTATACACAGGGCATCTGCTGTTACCAGGACATTGAATTACTGGGGTTACTGGGGGTCTCTGTCTCTGTGCGGAAGCAGGGTGAATATCAACTATAGACGAAACGGTAGCTAAACTGATAATCGGCAGAAAAAGTGAGTTGAATTTCATTGCATTAAAATCCTTCTTAGCTAAGTTTTGATTTTGCTGTTTTGATCCAAACACGTTCATCTGGATGATCTGGACTGCCAAAATTTAGGCAATTATTCCACTGCTCCCGCGCCGCAGGTTTTGATCCTTCAAATTCTAAAACTTGTGCCAGCAAGCAGTAGGCTGATCCCCTCTGAGGATCTAGAGCAACGGCTTGTTTCAAATTTGCCTCTGCTTGAGGATATTTTTTGAGCTCCAATTGTGCCCAACCTAAATTTTTGAACAGCGTATATCGCGCTTCATCGTCAGTTGCTAATTTTAAGCCTTCTAAAGTAAGCTTAACAGCCTTAGTATAATTTTGTTGCTGGGTAATTTCTAGCCGTGCCAAATTACCATACGCTGGAGCATAGCGATGTTCTACTGCACCTTGATAGTTAGCATAGGCAAGATCAAAGTCTTGTTTTTCCTGATAGATCAAACCCCTGTTGTACAAAGCATCTGCAAGCGTCGGCTTGAGCATGAGCGCTAGATTAATATCTTGTAGCGCGCTCTCATTCTGCCCTAATCTAAATTTTTCATACCCACGATTGTTTAGAAAGATAGCTGACCTGGGAAGAACAAATATAAATAGTATACCCAACACTGTACTTAGACTCACCAGGAAAAAGCCAAAACGTAACAATTGTTTAGCTTTAGCCCGCCTAATCATGAGTTGACTGGCGGTGATTAATCTTGGCAGTGATGTATCGTAACCTAAATCACTCGCATCTGAACTTGACAACCATCGTTCCGCTTCAACCAGTTCAATCTTGTCCAATAAACCACCTGTTTCTTCACCCAGACGAACCCATTCCTCAGCTTTTAACATTAACCGTCTGCGGATTTGTTCAGCTTCTCGTCGCTCAAAAACCCATTGCTGCAAGGTAGGCCAGCCACTAATGAGGGCTTCATGAGCAATATCCACTTTGATTGTGTTACTCGTCTCCTCACCGCTCAGGGTTAACAGGCGTTTATTTGCCAGATGGTGCAAAGTCTGGTTGAATAGATTGAGATCATCACCTACAGCTTGCAGTTCATTCATCGGTTGCTGACGGCGAGTGTCAGCGCGTCCTTCGCCAAACTGCACCAAACGGAGAAAGATCCGTCGAGCAATGCCTCTTTGCTTATCTGGCTCAACTTCCAGGGTTGCTAACGCATCATCGGCGCGTCGAGCGATCGCCACCTGTAAACCAGTGCGATGTTCACTCCCACCAATTCCATAAGCCTTTCGAGGTAGAATCAGTGCCTCATAAGCTCTAAGGGGTAGGAGCCGCCGCTCTAATCTTTCCCATAGAAGCACTAGTGTCTCCTGGATCAACGGTAAAACACCAGGTTCTCCCCTCGCATCAGTTACTAATCGTTCTAGTAAAGTAGGCTCGATAAACACACCCACATTCTCAGCAGGCTTTAGAATCGCCTGCCGCAATCCTACTTCATCTAACGGTACGACCTCTATTCGGTGTGCTTGAATTTTTCGCCACAAAACTGATGTCATCAAGTCTGAATAAAAGTCAGCACGAACTGTCAGTACTAGATAGACATTGGGTATCTCAGTTAACTCAAGCAATGCTTGTTGAAATGGAACAGTCTCTTGACTTACTTGGGTAAAGACTTCCTCAAACTGATCGATTATGAACAAAAATCGTTGGGTGTTGGGCTGAGTTGATAGTATTTGGGTAATATTTCTGGCTGTAATTGTATCTTTGCCCAAAATTTCTTTGAGCGTTGTTAGAGGTGTTATTCCTGGACGCATAGAGCGAACCAACCATTCTCCTGCACCAAAGAACCCAGTCTGACGTAGTTTTGGCACAAGTCCGGCAAATACCAAGGAAGATTTGCCACTACCCGAAGGTCCAATCACCATCAGAAAT
This sequence comes from Nostoc sp., assembly GCF_041747015.1. Classification (GTDB taxonomy): domain Bacteria; phylum Cyanobacteriota; class Cyanobacteriia; order Cyanobacteriales; family Nostocaceae; genus Nostoc. The sequence continues at coordinate 7,382 of NZ_JBGTFY010000304.1, read as the reverse complement.
GGATGCAAACGTAAGCGTCCTAGCAGTTCCTCAATTTCTTGCTCGCGTCCAAAGAAGCGATCGCTCATTGCCTCAGTAAACGGCTCCATCCCTGGGTAGGGGCAGGGTGGTTTTGGTAAAGGAGTAGGGACAGTCAGTTTTAGGTCAGCACAGAGGCGAGTAATAGCGGTTGTCTGTTCTTCAGCAGTTACTGCTCTCAATTGCACCAGCATGGCTAATCGAGGTGGCAGTGGCACAGGTTGCAGAACCAGCGGAATCACTGGCCATGTCTGTGTTTCTTCGCCATAAGCCTGGCCCAGCAGATCCACAAATTGGTTAAAACTATCTGCCAAATAAGCTGGAGACAGCACTAGTAGGGTACGCTGACTTTGCTGGACAGCGCGCTGGAACTCTTGAATCCGAGGAGCGCCCAATCGAAACGCTGTTTCTGAGAGGTGTCGGACACCCGCTTGAGTCAGCGCGTCTAATAAGTAGCCTTCTACCCAGGGGCGATCGGCATCCGCATAAGAAATAAATAGGTCATACTCTTTGTTCATGGTGATTCTTAGTTACATCTGCGGTAATGATTCGCGTAACGCCTGAATTAATCGTTCAAATTCACGTTCAGATCGACGGGGATGAGCAAGATCAAGAGTTGTCAGCATACTCAAACGTGTAGGCAACTGACCGGGATCAAATGGTAGGGCTTTTACAGGCAGCAGACGGTAAGTTCCTTCTTGAATCCCAATAGTTTGCCCAATGATGTTTTCAAACGTCGCTTCGTAGTTCGCTAAATACGCTGCCGACAAAACAATAATTGTTCGCTTCGCTTGTCTAATCCCGCTCTCAATATTAACGACACGAGCCACACCAGGGCTTTCTATATCACCAGACACGGCAATTCGTAAGTTAGCCTGCTCTAAACGAGGTAGTAATACATCCCAAACCCAAGTGGTATCAGGCTCCTGCTCTACATAGCTAATATAGACATCATATTGAAAATTTCCCTGGTTTTGGTTGGGTACATCTTGTTGATTAAGTACCTCGTCCAACCGAGGAGATAATTCCTCAGTTTTATATTTAAGAACTGGTGTGGAAGATTCGGGAATTCCTTGCAAATCAATAGCATTACAGCCAAATTCAAAAGCCTCTGCGTAGGACTTGCTCCTGCCGATCGCCTGGTAAAAACCCTTGGCAAACTTGATGGCTGCCTGATCTCCGATCGCCTGATTCATTCCGACCACGCAGCTAATGTACTGATGAATCGCTTTTGCCTGTTCCTCGGAATAGCAGGCGTTCAAAAACACACACTCTACATTCGCCTTAAACAACTTAAACAGCCCTGCTAACGCTGTCGAACTGACCAACTGCATTTGCCCCAGTTCATTTTCTAGGGCTAACCCCTGGCTCCCCCCACCATGCCCTGAGAAATGTACGATTTGAGGGGTGTGATCCAGAAGAATCGGTTGCAGATCGTCTACTCGAACAGCCCAATGAGTCATGATTTCAAACTGGTCTCGATTTTTGGACTGATCCAAAGCCGCTTGAATCTCCCGCACCTCTTCACCCAAGCGCAGTTGGTCGGTATTCTTTGGGTTCGCAGTCAGAATTAATATCTTTTTCACGGCAATAACTATGGAGGGGAATTATTAGGGATTGAGCCGATATATGACCAAAAACCTGCAATATGACCGGAAAATGCGGGATTTTACGTTGTAAATAACGGCTTTTTCAGCTTTGATGTAGCAATTTTTTAAATCCACACAGGGTAGGAGTTTTCAGTCCATATTGACGGAAATTACACAGTATCGGCTCAATACCAAGTAAAGTATGTCTCAACATAAAATATCCTCGTTTTTGATTGTATTTAAGCAATTTATTCAGAAATATTCAGATATTAAGCCTGTTTTCCTAAGCAACTTGGCGGTTGCTATAAATAAGATTATGTTCTTTCAATTACCCCATCTAACGACTCCACGCACTACCACCAAAATTCTCCCCACCTAAGATTTTTTGAATGCGATCGCCTGAAATTCTCAGCGTCATCTCGCCATAACCTCTGATGTTACCTTTGGGAACATCTGCCCAGCTGCCAATAATCTTGTTTCCTCTAATCGTGCCTTGGAATACATTTGACCAAGTGGTTCCACCATCACTACTTTGACCGTACCACCACATCTGATTCCCTACTTGGCGAATAAAGTAAACTCCACCATCATTACAGTTCCACACACCAGTCATACTACTCGCCTCTGCAACAGTGATAGAAGGTTTAGCAAGCTTTGTAGAAGTCTCAGTTAAACTTTCTCCCTTGAAGGGTTGAGGTGCTGCGTGAGTATAAGTGCTGGAACTCATAGCCAAGACTGTACTGCAAGTAGCAATAGTTATAAAGTGTTTCAAGGTTTTTGTTGTGAAATATTTCATGATGCGATTTTTGCTGTTTAAATAAGTGTTCAAGTTAGTAAGCTTGGGTTTTAACTCCTTCATTGAGTGAATTGGTTGGCTTTTAGGTTTTTATTCAGGTGGTAGCGCAAATTTTTTTAACTATTAGAACTTGCACCAATCTGGCTAAATAAGCCAAACAAAATAGAGGGTTTAACCGCTAAACCAACACAATTTGCGTAATTCCTCCGGTTGCAGTCGGCGTGAAGTAATAGTTGTTTAACCCCTTCACTAACTAATTGGTTAGAAGCGGGGGCTTTATTCAGCCAAGACTATTGCGATATGCTTTTAGGTGGAATTCGGTTTCGCCACTCTGGATGCTAGCCATCACTAAGTTTGAAAGTTTTAAATTGCCTATGCGTCCTCGCCAAGAAATTATCGAAATGTTCTCAACCTTCGCGCAGCTTGAAACAGACCGATTCAGCAAATGGTTGACAGATAGCAAACTGCGTCGAAGTATCCAAAATTGCTTGGTATCTTCAGCAGAAGTACCAGCCTCAGAAAAATTTTGGGCGCTTTACTGGCATAAGAACTGGCGCAACTCCCCCAGCAGTCTGGCGGGAATGCATTTGTCAGCTTATTTACAAGAATCCTGTTACTGGGCTGCTTACAAAACAGTTGCAAGATTTACCAACACTCAATACGGGTTAGCTGATTACTTCCAATTGGCGATCGCCGAAGTTAAAACTATCCTTGAAGGCTTTAACCCAGACAGAAGCTCTAGTTTGAAAACCTATGCCAGTATTGCATTTCCCAGTCGAATCAAAGACATCTTGCGCCAACGTAAAGAGGCTGATATTTGCACTAACTGGGGATTGTTACGTAAGGTAAGCAAAAAGCAGGTGTTAGAGGCTTTGCAAAATGCAGGATTATCGATATCGCAAATCGCCCAATATCGTTTAGCCTGGACTTGTTTTAAAGAATTATATCTTCAAAACCAGTCAGGAGGGAGTAATAAGTTACCAGAACCCGATCGCAATTTGTGGTCAACAGTTGCCAATCTTTACAATATCGAACGACAAAGCCAGTTAACTCCACCTGGTTCAGAATGCAATCACCAGACAATTGAGCAGTGGTTAACCAAAATTGCTGTTTGCGTGCGTGCTTATCTTTATCCACCAGTTGCGTCCCTCAATGTACCCAAGCCAGGGGAAGATTCTAGCCAAGAAATTGATTTGCCAGACCCCTCTTCTGAATCATTAATGGCTGAGATGATAGCTCAAGAGGATGCCGAAAACCGACAAAATCAACTATCTCAGATGAATGGTGTACTGCAAAAAGCTTTGCTTTCTCTTGATACCCAATCTCAGGAGATACTGAAACTGTACTACAAACAGGGACTTACTCAGCAGCAAATTATCCAGCAATTGCAGATTAGTCAGCCTACTGTTTCCCGTCGGCTCATCAAAGCGAGAGAATCCTTACTAGCAACATTGATTCGTTGGAGTCAAGAAACACTGAATATTTCTGTAACTTCCAACCTAGTTAAAGATATGAATGCGGCTTTGGAAGAATGGCTTAGAGTTCGCTATGGCGATAGCTTGATTCCTTTATAGAAAGGAGATAGGATAAATGACTTTTATGTTTGCAGACCCAACAGAGTGCTTATTAGAAATATCACCATCATTACAGGCGCAGTCCTGGCAGCAAAGCCAGGTCTATGCAACACCTAGTAGTCGCTGGCGTGCTTATATTAATCAAATTTGCCTAGATGCATTTTTAGATTGGATAAAAACAGAATATATTCCCGAAGCAACCGCTCTGCCTGCCTTTTGGGATGTAGTAAATGGAAGTGCAATTGCAGTCGGTGAAAAACGAATTTTATTAATTCCTAGTGAAGCAATTGATGATAGTGAATTAGAAGTACCTCAGGAATGGGTGGATATTCCGAGTTGGACAGCAGACTATTATTTAGCAGTGCAAGTCAAACCAGAAGGACAATGGGTGCGAGTTTGGGGTTACACTACTCATCAGGAGTTAAAATCTAGAGGCAGTTACGATCCAGTTGACCGTACATATTGTATGGATGCGCGGCATCTGACAAAAGACCTAAACGCTTTCTGGATGACCTACCAATTTTGTCGGGGAGAAGCAACGAAAGCAGCGCTAAACCCACTGGCAGAATTGCCAGCTACCCAGGCAGAAAACTTGCTACAGCGTTTAGGCAGTTCCTCAGTTACTTTCCCCAGACTCGCAGTGCCTTTTACTCTTTGGGGAGCGCTGCTAGAGAACGAACAATGGCGGCATCGCTTGTATCAAAACCGACAGACTTCTGACAATTTAGGAGAAAATCTCAGTCAGTGGCTAGCGGGAATTTACTCGGCGTCTTGGCAAGCACTGGAGACATTGTTTTCTTCAAATGCCAGTAATCTAGCCTTAAATTTCAGGAGTGCTTCAGGTTCAGTAGAGTCTGGCATCAGACGAGCTAAGTTAATCGACTTGGGAATGCAAATAGAATCTCAGTCTGTTGTGTTACTTGTTGCCCTGATACCAGAAGCAAATCGACAAGTTAGTGTGCGCGTACAATTGCATCCTATGGGTGGAGAACTTTATTTGCCTGCCAATATCAAGCTTGCTTTGCTTTCATCGGGGGAGCTGCTTGGGGAAGTTCAAGCTAGAAGTCAGGATAACTATGTGCAATTGCCACACTTTGATGTGGAAACAGGAGAATGCTTTAGCATTCAAGTTGCTCTTAACAACTTCCAGATTGCAGAAAATTTTATAATTTAGGCACATTAATTGAGACGGTAATGAATAAGCTAGTCGTCTTCAGCTTGTTGGGAGGTGACTTAAATCATGGATTTCCTGTTGTCACTGCTCAACTTTGGGATGTTGACCAACCTTACCCTGTTAAATTTACAGGCAGTTTGCCAGCAGTACCAGAACTTCCCGAACTCTATAGAAGGTGGCAGTTGCTCTACGAAGCACTCCATCAACGTTTAGGCTGGCATTGGCGGATTAAAGTTTATTCACAAGATGTGACTAATGTCTCTGTGAGTGAATTTGGCGATGTGTGTCAACAACTACAAAGCTATATCAATCGGTGGCTGAACTCAGAACCATTCCAGAATATTGTGCAGCAGTTGCGGACTCTACTTAGCCCTGATGATGAAATCAGAGTCATTATTGAAACAAATGTGGCATTGCTGCATCGGCTTCCCTGGCACCTGTGGAACTTTTTTGAGGATTACTCTAATGCTGAAGTAGCATTGAGTACACAATACTTGCGTCCGCAAGTATTACCAAGAGCGCCCACAGGACCAGTCAAATTATTAATGCTGTTTTAGATAAACGACAAATACTGTGGGTTGTGCCTTATTGGGGTGACATTCTCTGGATATATGGGTGGTGTTTAGTTAGTGGTTTGATTGTTTGGCGGATGCGATCGCTGCGGGGACAGTTATGCAGCATCGGTACTGTAACAGCAGTTTTGTACGGTGTCTGTATAGGTATTCTTTTAACACAAGGAGCATGGCTGCCTTTGATTCCATCGCTGCTTGCAGTTACATTTGGCGGTGGAACGGTGTTGGTACTCAAACAACTTTGAACTCTCAGGCTGTAGGCGAAGCCCCTGACTGTCTAATAAATAAAAAGTAAATTTATCGAAACAGAATTCAGGAGTCAGGAGTCAGAATTCAGTTGGGTATTTATGCAATTGATTTATGTCTATGTCTGCTGCTTACCTCTCCCGACTAAAACATCGAGGATCAAGCGTGAAAGGTGCTGCTGTTTTTCTTGGCGCTAAGGGTGTTGGCTCTAAGAAAGAAAATTTTGGATGTTGTGCTTGACTGTACTTTGTGAGCGATTCATACCGCTGTTTGAGTTTACTTGAGATCGGATTCGTCGAGCAACTTTTCTAAGTCATTCAATAGCCTCTCCAACTTCTTGTATTTTTTATCATCTTTCCACAACTGAGCTTGTTGTAAACGCTTACCTATTTCTGCATAGCGGTTGCTCAATACTTTTTCTGGTGTCGCTTCAGATGTGGTTTCTGATGATTGCAGTTGCTTTATGAGTTCCTTAATTTGAGTTAACGACAGATTTTGAGCAATTGCTGAGGAGAGAATATCAGCACGCTTTTGCTCGTCTTTGACTCGTGCTATTGTTCGTGCCTTTGTAAATTCAAGCTGACCCTGGCGCAACACGTATAATACATCTGCTGGCAAAGAGAGCAACGGCAAGCGGCTTGTACGAAAGCTTTCCGCATTAAATCTACCAATGCCTGCCAAGATAGATTCAATTTGTTCGAGTTGACGGGAAACGTTTCCCGTCAATTCCAAATCACGTTTTTTAGCGTTAGCAGCTTCGTAGAGAATCGATTTGACATCCTCAGTGCTGACATCCAGATTTATCGCCAGCAGTTCTAGTATTGCTTCCACTTCTTCTACTGGGTTGAGGTCTTCGCGCTGTAAATTTTCGAGTAAAGCGATTTGCAGAGCTTGTTTATCAGTAAGTTCTTTACTGACAATTGGGACTTCAGCTAATCCAGCCGACTTTGCTGCCCTCAGTCGCCTTTCTCCGGCAATTAATTCATATTCTCCATCGCCGAGCGGACGGACTAACAAGGGTTCTAAAATCCCGTATTCTCGTACCGACTGCACAAGCTGTGACATTTTTTCGGGGTCAAACCAACGGCGTGGTTGTTTTTTGGCGACTCGAATTTTGTGGATGGAAACAGTAGCAGCAGATGCCTCCACATCCATAGTTAATAAATCTTCAACGCCGCGCATCTTTGGGACTTCTAGGCGTTTTTTTGACATTACAGCTTCTCCATGCCTTGGGCAATCTTTTTTAAAACTGTAATTGCTGGATGTTTTGGAGCATAAACTGCTAGAGGTTGACGACTCATTGCTGCATCAGCAAATGCAGTGGCGCGAGGAATCGCGGGATATACCTTAGCTAAGGAAGATAACTGTTGTTCTACAGCTTCCAGGATTACTTTATCTTGATTGGCGTTGCTG
>NZ_JBGTFY010000303.1:0-4514 GCF_041747015.1 Nostoc sp. | reverse complement strand
ACTCCCATGATCCCTGGTTCAATTTCGGTTTCTAACTCTTCAAGTAGCGATTGAAAGTTAGGGTGTTCATCGTTGATTTCAATCTCAAATAAATCCGTGCTTTTTGTAACAACGGTTGCCCAATCGGGTAAAGTTTGTGCAATGGTCTTCGCGTAAAGTTTCATGGTTGTATCTTTGTACTTGATATTGAGACTGGAGGGTGAAAGAGATTACGGAGAGCGCCAATGTTGAATGAATTTCAATAGGGCTATGATTTTGGGAGAGATAAGTTCTGTTTTCTGGTCAATACCTTCGTTAATGTGTTCAGCCAAAAACAGAATTGAGGATAGTGGGACTTCAAGGACTTCGGAATAACGCAGTAATAGAGCTACACTTGGCTTTTTAGCTTCTGATTCAATTTCAGACAGATGTGATTTGCCTATTTGGAGCTTTTGCGCTAGTTCTGTTTGTGTGAGTTCGTGAGAGACGCGAATGGCTTTTAAAGCCTTAGCGATTGATTCAGTCATCAATATTTGAGTTAATAAATGACATTTGTGATTAGGAGGTAGAAGAGAATTAATTTGTCTTCTCCTCCAGCAATAATTAGTCAGCAATCTCCAACAAAAATCCCCGTCCCGTGTTCTGTACTTGCACCAGTTCTTTATCCAGCAGTGTTTGAATGACTTCATTAGAGAATTCAAATTGCAGACGATGCAGAGGAATACAACCGCCGCAAAGTCGAATCAAACGCAGCAAATGCTTGGCTCTCCCCTCAAAGTTCTCTGGAGAATTAGCCATTGTTTGCACCCCCAGTTATTACGGTTAACTGTTGTTGTAGAATTGCTATCTGTTGTTGATAAAAGTCAATCTCTGCGGTGATTTCTGAGAATAATTCCTGTGGAGAGAGTGGTTGAATTTGAGACTCTTCAAAGTGGAACAATTCGTCAGAATTTTTCTTAGGCATCAGAGCATAGCGCCAGCCACCACCGAATTGTTCAGCCAATTCAGTACTATTCGGGTAGTACTGAAGCCCTAAAATGATGCCCTGTTTTGTGCGTTGTTCCAAAGCAAAGCGCGGGTATGCCCAGTGTTTGGGGATTGATATTGTGGGTTGCATTGTTGTGATTGGTGAATGAAGGGATGGGTTAGGCAAAGGAGCAGGGGGCAATACCAATTCGCAATTTCCAATTCGCAATTCGCAATTAAACTGCGAATTGCGAGTTGCGAATTGGAATTACGCTGTTACAGGCTCCCGTAACCGTTGCCAGTTTTGAGCGGTTAACTGTTCAAAGGATAGGTTTAGCAATTGCTCACAGTTAGCCACTTCAGCAGAGAGCAACTGCTGTAATTCATTAGAACTCAGTTGTTCCAAGGGTCGGTATTGTAAGTATTCATCAGCTGGTTCAGCCAGCGATGTATCCACCATCGACAATGAGCGCATAGCATCAAACACGGAGTTAGAATACTGCTGCTGACTTGAATAACCCTGAATCACCCACCAGTTACCGTCAGTGCATCCGACTTGCCCCAGTTTCACGCCGTTGTTGTTGTAAATGCCATTATCGAGAATTTTAAACCCATAATTCTGGCACTCGTTGAAGATATGCGCCATGATTTGGTTTTCAGTAGTGCATAGTGTTGCAAGTTGTTCTTGTACTGGCAGTGTGCCATCTTTGTAGTGAGTGCAGATGAAGCGATGACAACGCATTAGAATGTTGGCACGAAATAATTCTTTATCGTTGACCATGACTACCCAGCGTTGCGTTAAGTGGTTATCGTCATGGCTGATGCTGGCTATCAGTTTGTCATCAGCGTAATATTCGTGATAGGAAAACGAGATTTCGACTATTCTGAGGGGTTCGGGGGCTACGGCTTGGGCTTGGGTTGCGATGTAGTGGTCGAGTTCGGCTTGGGCGAGGGCTTGGTTGTCAACTTTTTGAAGCTGGGCAGACTGGTGGGTGATGATTGCGTTTACCCAAGTCTGTCGCTGTGTTTTGTCCCCGGTGGGTGTTACGCCGAGTTCGGCGGCGGTTCTTTTGAGGCGGGGGAGGTTATAGCGGCAAAGGGCTTGCTGTGTATAGGTTGGATGGGTCATAATTGAAATCTCCATAAATAATTGGAACAAAAGGCGATCGCGAAAGTTTCTCAGGCTCAGTCGGTCGTCTTTTGTATTGTTTTCTTCTTTATGTACTACTTATGGTAGCGCTACTATGAGTAGTTAGCAATAGTCTAAAGCCAACTTTTGTATTACGATTAGTGATGCTACTCTTAGTAATTATTTAGATTACTTATGGATATACATACCACAGATAACCAACTGAAAGTAGTGCTACTTTAAGGAGTAATAATTAGGAAATGCCTGTGCTTGTAAAACTGAAAAAGACGAGAGAAGCTAAAGGCTTGTCTCAAAATGAGCTAGCTAGGAAAACTGGTTACAGTCTGCAAAATATTCAAAAAATTGAACAAGGTAGAGCTGCGTCAATTACATTTGATGCCTTGGGGAGATTTTGCGAAGTACTTGAATGTCAGCCTGGAGATATTTTGGAATGGCGGCCAAACAATATTGATGACAAAACTGGCCACTCATCAAATGATGAGGTGTTAAGAAGTGCTTCAGAGGAAGTAGAAGGAAAAAGTGAGTCGCCAAAATCAACAAAACGTCAAGCACACATGATTGTCATTGATGGCAATAGAGGTGCGGCATGAAACAAAAATTATACAATAGCCAACGCCAGGATGATTATGAGACGGCTTTGTTGCTATTGAAAAGAAAAACGGCATGACTGAAGCGAACCAATCTAATCAGGATAAAATACCTAACAAAAAACCAGAATCGTCCGATAAAACCATTGATTACAACTGGCGCGATCCCTCAAAACCTCGTAATTCTGAAGATGATGTAATTGTGGATGGTTGGCGGCGACGTGCTGATGGAACTTTTGAGAAAGTTGAAAATACAGAGGCAAAACAATGACATCGTTTATATGTGACCAAATCATAGATTTTGAAGCGAAGAATGCTTATGAAGCCCAAGATATTGAAAGGCTCATAGAGCAAGTAAAAACTTTGGTGGCAGAGTCAAAAGATAGCAAAGTTGTAATTTTACTGAGAAATGCTCATTATCTGACTACCAAAGCATTTGTGATTCTTTACAACTATATTCAAGAACCTTTCTCGACAAATGCAGTTTTTGTGTTAGTTTCTACCGATAAATCCCGAATATTCCCTCCTTTACTTGATTTGGTAGAGCATCGGCAACAAGCAGCTTAAATGTCAGCCTAGAGGTGGACGTATGAACAAACCACCCCAGAAGCGCAAAAAAGCCACCTCTGCGGCATCCGGTGACAGCACTCCATCAGATGAGCAAGACCTTGAGGATATCTCCCAAGAAGAAAATCCAGCTTCAGCAACAATTACTGTTAGCGCTGTCGAAGTTCCAGAATTAACCGAGCAGGAGCAAAGCGATCGCCTGCACCTGGAGCGGAAGGTGGAAAGGGCGTTTTTTGAGGCAGGGAAAGCGCTGACGGAATTAAGGGACAGGCGGCTTTATCGCTCCACGCATAAAACATTTGAAGATTATTGCCGCGATCGCTTTGCTCATAGCCGGCAACAATCCAATTATTTGATTGCCGCAGCTGGTGTTTACGAAAATTTGACAACCATTGGTTGTCAAAATGTGGCAAATGAGAATTTGACAACCAATGGTTGTCAAATTCTGCCCACGAGTGAGCGCCAAGTTCGAGCAATGACTAAACTTGAACCCCAGGAACAGCAGGAAGTGTGGCTAACGGCAGTAGAACTTGCTGGCGGCAAAGTGCCAACTGGTAGGATTGTGAAAGACGTTGTGCAAAGGATTATAGAACGCACCCAAGTACCCAACAGCTACCGAATTGGCGAAGTCTGCCAAATTCTTGCAAAGGACAACCCGGAACTCAGAGGCAAGGGTGGCTGTTGGGCGATTGTTAACGTAGTGAATGACTTTAGTTGCAGCGTGAGAATGTGGGATGGCGAGTATGCTGTTGGGTTGCAACACCTGAAATCTGACGATTACTTGCCTGAAGAATGTGAGCAGATGCGGGTGATTTGCGATCGCATCAATCGGGTGTATTCGAGTGGGCTAGAGGAGTCGATGCAGAAGTTTTTGGAGTCGTTAGGGAAGCTGAATCGGGCTTATTTGACGGCGTTGGAAGAAAAAGTGCTGAGTCTCTTAGAGTCGGAAATTACACATAAGGAAGCTTGGGGGTAAGGCAGGGATTTATGTGAGCGATTAAGTCATTGTCAATGAAGTTTGCTGTTCAAGCCGAGTTTGTAAATCTACAATCAGGTTTTCTCCACTGCGTCGGGCTGACCATACACCAGAATACTGCAAACCTATATTCCACTTCCTTGCATATTGTGACTTGAAGAAGATTTTGGACAGGTTGTCCAACTTCACCTTCCAAAACTAGATGTCCAACTTTACCTTCCAAAAACATGAAAAAGATAACATCTAGAAAAATTAAAGAAAAAGTTGACGAGGAGTTATATTAAAACAA
>NZ_JBGTFY010000302.1:0-3167 GCF_041747015.1 Nostoc sp. | reverse complement strand
CTTACAATATAAGGCGAGTTAATCGCCGCTACACGGCCAGCATCTACCAAAGCTTGATATACCATCACTGCTACCTCAGCGCGTGTAGCATCGCGGGTAGGATTGAGTTGTTTGAGATTAGGGTGATTGACGATGATCTCCTTATCCATAGCTTTTGCTACCTCATCTTTGGCATATTCAGGAATCTTTGCTTGGTCATCAAAAGCTTTGATAGTTGCTGTACCATCAGCAGATAACCCTAGTCCATTCACCAGAGAGACAATCACTTGCACGCGCTGGATATTTTTGCTGGGACTGAAGGTATTGTCGGGAAAACCAGAGAGAAATAAACCTTGATATGCCTGCTGAATTACTTTGGATGCCCAGAAGTCTGCTGGTACATCTTTGAATTTGATAACCGGGCGGTTTGGCGATGGGTTGAAAGCTTTTACTAGCAATGCTGCATATTGCGCCCGTGTCATTGTAGCATCGGGTTTAAATGTGCGATCGGGAAAACCATTAACTATCCCCAATTTAACTAATTCTCGAATAAACGCACCTGCCCAATGATTACTAATATCGGTTAATTCGATAGGAGTAGGTGTTGGTGTCGGAGTTGGTGTCGGAGTTGGTGTTGGTGTCGGAGTTGGAGTTGGTGTTGGAGTTGGTGTTGGTGTCGGAGTCGGAGTTGGAGTTGGTGTTGGTGTTGGTGTTGGAGTTGGTGTCGGTGTAGGAACTGAACTATCTGCAAACTCTACATTTCCCGAAACTTTAGACGCATCTATTTTATTTCCCACGGAAACCAGCTTGTTAGAGGTGGCATTTTGCAAATCAAATTTACCGTTATTGCGTAGAGTATTGCCTCCTGGGTTATTGGTACTGCCGATATCCGGTAGCGCAGTTCCAACTATAGTTAGACCATCGTCTGTGTTATTTTCACTGACATTATTACGCAACACTGGACGAGCATTACCAGTGACGACAATCCCAGAGCGGTTTTCGGAAATTTTGTTATCTCGAAGTATGGGTGATGCGGTGTCACTAATAGCAATGCCAAAACCTGTTTTGAAGTAAGTATTACCTTGAATTTGACCTTTGGAATTTTTAGCGATCGCAATTCCATTAGCTGCATTCTCACTGAATACATTACCTAGAATAACTGGGTTGGCATCGCCTGTGGCAAATACGCCCTCGCGTTTACAGTTGGTGAAGGTGCTATTAGCAACAGTAGGGGCAGTTGATTCAATCCACACACCACTACCACGGCTAGCGAGATTTGTTACAGTTACCCCCCGGAGTTCGGCTTTATCTAACAGCACGAAAGTAACATTTTGACCAGCAAAAGTCCGGCTCAAGTAGTTACCACTTCCTTCAATCAAAATGCCATTGCCTTTGTTTACTTCATTACCTACCACTGTCACACCAGATGCAACCGTTAATGGAAACACTTCACCGCTAGCAGCATTGTAATTACCATCTGCAAGTTGAATTTTTGTGTCATTTGTAGCTACCTTGAAGGCTTGGCTAATAGTTTTAAATGGAGCTTGTTGGCTACCTGAATTGCTATCGCTGCCTGTTACTGAATTTACATAAAAAGTTTGAGCCATATTTATACCTTAATAAAATACATAGCTATCCTAACGCTAACCATGAAAACGGGTAGTGCTTGAAGTATTAAGTAACTTAAAGTACCTCTCATTACAAAGTTAAAAAATTATGCAAATGCTATAACTTGATACTCGTGTCCAATTATCGCAGTACAAGGTTTGACGACAAGCCCAAAGCTAATGGAAAAAAACGAATATTGTCCGAAATATTTAGATGCAAAGATGTAAATAACTTTATCCTTTTAAACAAGGATATCTAGGACAATACGAGATAATTGCACTACCAGCGTTATGCCCATAGATTTACGGGAATTTTATCAGGCTTCCGACCCTAGCAGAACTCTGTTTGTCAACAATAGCTCTGATGGCAAGTATTATATAGATTTTTCCTCAGTCCGAGGTGGTGATATTCTTGGCAAACTGAAGCAGAAAATTACTTTTTTTAAGCCCCATGAACCAACTTGCACTTTATTTACTGGGCATATTGGTTGTGGTAAATCGACAGAACTATTACGGTTACAGGCAGAACTGGAAATATTAGGCTTCCATGTGGTCTATTTTGAGTCTAGCGACGATTTGGAAATGACCGATGTCAATATTGCTGATGTACTGCTAGCGTTGGCGTAGCCCACCGAAGGTATCGCTCGTCGGGTTAGTCAAAGTCTGGATAAAATTACACTGGGGGAACCTAACAAGTTTAATGAGTTGCTCCAAGGTGCTTGGAAAGTCTTAAACTCCGAACTGACGGGGGGAAAACTTAAGATTCCGGGGGTTGGTGATGTCGGTTTATCCGCAGATAAAGATAAGCTTTCTCTGTCTGTGGGCATTGGTGAAATCACAGCGAAGATGAAAAATGATCCAACGCTGCGAGAAAAACTCAATCAGTATTTGGCACCGCAAAAAACTAAACTGTTGGAAGCGATTAATCAAGAATTATTGGAACCTGCGTAGGCGTAGCCCGCCGCAGGCATCGCTAAACTCAAACAGCAGGGTAAAAATGGTTTGGTGGTAATTGTTGATAATCTTGACCGCATAGATAATCGGGTCAAAGCTTGGGGTCGTCCGCAGCAGGAATATCTATTTGTCGATCAAGGTGAGTTTATGACGAAAGGCTGCCAGTGAAGCTGAGACGTAATGGAGACAATCCTACTTTTTCAGCACTTTGAAACATTAAACAACGTATGCAATAATGTCCCAGTAACCAGCCATAAATTTCTTGCACTACTTCACGAGGATTTTTAGAACGGATAGGAGTTTTACGACCATTGAGATGAACTTTTAATTCATCCAAGGTATTTTCTGCCTCCCAGCGCTGGTGATACTCAGTAGCTAAAAGCAAAGCAGGAAAAATCGCAATATCCATCAAATCGGTAATCAGACGATAAACTTTTTCTGTACCGTTCTCTTCAACAGAATATTCTATTACGCGGATAGGAATTCGGGTTGCACCCAACTTTAGAGACTTACCATCAGGGGCAATCCACGACAAATAAGAACCATCGTCAAAAGTTTGAACGACCTCGAATTTAACGTGGGCTGGTACACGTCCAAGAATATGGCATTTTTGTTTAATTGCGGCAT
>NZ_JBGTFY010000301.1:0-26637 GCF_041747015.1 Nostoc sp. | reverse complement strand
ATATTACTGAGGTCTTATCTGCCTTATCAGGTTATTTACTTGTACCCCACATGGATCAGCTTCTGGGTTTAATTGCTGCAACTACTTCACACATTGGATTTTACGGGATTTGAGTAACCTTGTACCCCTGTGAACGTTTACGAAGTAAGTCTAATTTACCAACTTTAGAAAGTTCACTTAATGGGGTTGTATCTGAGACAACAATCATAGATTATTGCCTTGCAATTTCACTTTTGCTTGATTAACTTCTTGCTGAAATTCCTCTAAAGTCATACTATCGTCAAATAGGGATATTTCATGTTTAGACATTAAATCTATTACGTCTAGTCTAGGAATTCCTAGTAATTCACTAGCCTTACCACTGCTAATTTCTCCATATTTAAGTAGAGTCATCACATAAGCTTCTTTGGCTTTAGTTTCTGCTTCTTCTCTAATGGTATTATTAACAGAATGAACGGAAATAGTAAATTCTACTTTAGTCATAATTCCAGAATATTTTCTTTGTAATGTTTCATTTTCAACAGGGTTGATATTATATAATATATCGTTTTTCTATCGGCTAAAGTCGAGTTATTCGGCGATTCCAACTAAGGGGGATTGACGTAAAAACTCTACGAGTCGGTGGGTTGTTCTGGGTGGGTGTTCTGTGTAGATCGCTGAATGTGGCTGTAAATTACCTGGCCAAGTTCAAAAATTTCGATGTAGATAAATCGCACAACATTGTTGCAGTGCCGAGCTTACCGTAAAGGCGGTTTTTCTCAACAATCAACTCGATAGTGCGTTCTCGCTTCGAGTTGCCGAAGGCATCGCTTGGGTCTTTTGTGTAGACAGCATCCCGGTAAAGCATGATTAACTGGTCACAAACCTCAAAGATTTCACCAGAGTTGCGGAGTAAATGACGATTGGGGCGTTTATCAGCCGTTGTTTGATTGCCCCGATTGATTTGACAGCCCAAGAAAACAGGGATTTTGTGAGACTTGGCAATGTCCCGAAGTTGGCGGGTAATCTTGCCGACTTCAAAAGCCATATTCCCCCCAGATTCCAGAGGAATCTGCTGCAAGTAATCAATGAATACAGCACCAATAGAACCACCAAATTCGGCAATGGCACGGCGCACCGCACTTGCAATCATTGCGGTTGTAGGGGACGAATGCTCATAGACCTTCCAAGGCAGTTCCACCATCTGTCCTATACCTTGTGCTATTTGCTCCCAGTAGCATTGGGTATTGGTTTGAATCATAGAAGCGTCTACGCCTGTGATTCGGGCTAGCATTCGGGCATTGAGTTGATTCTTGTCCATCTCAGGAGTTACATACAGAACTGGTTTTCCAAGTTTGGTCATGATTTCGTAAGCGTAAGAAATCATAAAGTGAGTTTTGCCCATGTGGGATTCGGCTGCTACTACTACCAAGCTGCTGGGATAAATGCCACCGGTGATATTTTCCAAGTCGTACCAACCAATTCTGTCACCTGCCATGTTTCCCATCTCCAGCTTTTGAAAAAGTTCAATGCCCATGTCTTGTGCTGAGAAAACCTTGCAGCGTTCATCGCTTTGATTTTGGGTGACGGCAAAAACTTCTGCCTCAGCAAGGTTTAGTACAAGTGGTAGTTCAGTTTCTGTTTTGTAAGCGAGTTTGACAACTTCGTTCCCTGCTTTAATTAACTGCCGCCGTCGATATTTTTCCATCACCAGATCGGCTAAAGCATCGATGTTGACGGCGGACACAGTGCGGTCTACCAAAGTCGCTAGCTTATTTCTGCCACCAATGCGATTGAGCAGGTTGTGGTCAGCCAACCATGCGGTGACAGAAAGTAAATCTGTGGGTTGGTATGTAGCATGAAGTCGGACTGCGGCTTGATAGATATCTTTGTGAGCGCTGATGTAAAAGGCTTGGGTTACTAAGCGATCGCTAACTCTAGTCATTGCTTCTGGGTCAAGCATAATCCCGCCCAAAATCGCTTCTTCAGCCTCAATGTTTTGGGGAGGTAAACCTGAAACTGGATAGTTAGAGCCAAAAGGAACTACGTTGTCTTGATTAGAGTGCATAATTATGCTCTTAGTGCTAATTTTAACTGCGCTTCAACTTCTCGCAAATTCATGGAAGATGGTCTGGTGTTGCTCGGAACTTTTGGAGCGTTGGCTGCGGCTTGAAGTTTTGCTTTTAGCTCCAGCATTTGTGGGCTGTGTTGATACTCATTGGATGGAACCCGAATGGATTGCTCTTGCTGACGGCGCATTTGGTCTTGTGCCAAGGCATCTTCGAGCGAACTGCTAGTGATATTGTTTGTTCTATGAGCCAAAGCAGTATGCTGTTGAGTTAGGGGCTGTTTCTGTGTTTGCAATGCTTGCTGATAACGCTGCATCAGGTTCGTCCAACCACCCTTGGTTTTCTCCCAGGTGTTTATTACTGCGATCGCATGAGTTATTTCCTGTTGTGCCGAGCGTTTTGACTTAGTGGCTAATTCAGCAGCCAGAAAATCCACGACTACCGGGTTGAAGTTCTGATACAAGTTATTCAACTTTCGCCCTTCACTGTGCCAAGGTAAAACCCAGCGATTCCACTTAATTTTTTCTCTGACAACCAGTGGTACAAAATCATCAGCAAAAGCAGTTGGGTCTGTTAGCCACGCATCAATCAGGTCTTCCACGTTCTGCGCTGTCTTGTAGAGACAGAGTAATTGCAGTTTATTCGATTGTTCGGATTTCTCGAACGACCCCGCCGCAATAGTTGATCCTCTTAAGGGGTTATCGTTTTGTTGCGAAGACCCTGGATTTTTTGACAACGGAGTGGGTTGTTGTGGGGTTGGTTCTTCTGGAGTTGGTTCTTCTGGGGGTGATTCTTCTAAGCTTGGTTTTTCTAAGCTTGGTTTTTCAAGGTTTGGTTGTTCAGTTTCACACACACACGATTCTTGGGTGGAGGGAGCAACTTGAGTATGTTTTTCTTCTTTTTGGTTTTCTCTATATTGTTCTTCTAATAGAGGGGCTGATTCACCACCCCTGGTTGAGCCACCGCCGGTTGAACCACCGCCGGTTAATACACCCCTGGTTGCACCACCCCCTGAAAACAAGTCACTGGTCAATTCTGCTTGTGGTAATGATTTGCGGAAAGCGATCGCATCGTTTGTGTCTTTAAAAATGTGATACTCAAAATCAAATAATCCCGCTTCGGTGCGGATTTTTCTTCGCACTAAATAATTTTGACTTTCCGCAGTTTTCAGAATCTTGCGTAATTTATCCCGACCGTAACCCAAAGCTTTTTGAATAAAAATGAAATTCACCTCCCAACCCTCAGTGTGTGATGTCATCCAGCAAATTAATCTGAATGTGCCATCATCTATTTCGGAGTTACGGATTAAAGCATTAGATACTGGTGTATAATGCGTACTGAGAGATTTACCTGCTATAACTTTGCTCATAAACACCTCCGGTAACTTTGTAGCAACTCATGATGTAAACTCATATTTCTAATCTGCACCCTGCTAAAATCTACAGTTTATTTTTCCCTCGCACTGTTTCTGATAGGCAGGGGATTTGCTTTTACTCACGTACAGAAAAAGGAAATTCTCTAACTTGTAAATGTTGTGGAAACTCTTCAATGCCTCCACCTTTCTTGTCACGGGTTTTAAATCTTTGTTGGTCAAATATTGCATTCGCCCCCAACTGTTTCACAAAGACAGGTGTTTTAGCTACGTGGCACTGTTGAACAATTGATTCGAGCCATTCGATGTGGCATGGTCTTGAATTTGGGCCAGACTCTCCGCCACAGATTAACCATTGAACTTGGTTTAGATACGGACTTACATCGCCCAAATCTTCTAGTAATGGCTCAACCGACCAAAACCGAATATCAACAGGAATCTGAGCAAGGAATTGACTACGTTCTTCAAGAGTGCGACTATTTTCAATAGAAGTGCCAACCCAAATATTTGAAGGCAGTTTGTCTAGCTCTTGACTATCAAGCCATTCCGCCACGGATGAAAACATAATTTCTGGACGCTTGGTAAGTATTTGGAATGTTTGCAAAGGAGCAGCGAACATTCCGTCCAGCATTTCATGTTGCCAAAAACGCGGAACCCATTCACCAAAAACATCTGTCATTGAAGAAACAAAATGCTTTTTGGGTTTTCTTTGGAACCCCCATTTCCGAATAGCTTCTGTATCTAACACTAGCTCTGGTGGTTGCCCAGAGTAGGGTTGCTTATTCCCACCAAAGAAAGAATTTTGATTCAGCCTTTCGCTATAGCAATTTTTACACCCCTCTGAGATTTTTTGACACCACCAACCGCCGACTTTGGCACGGATGATATTATCTGTTAAGTCTGTCCATTCTATGTTTGTTGGCATAAACACCTCTGAAATTTGAAATTAGACAATACATTTGAAAATGGCTAATAAAACACCTCTTACTGAATACGATTCTCCTTGGAAGCAAATACTACAGTTGTATTTTCAAGACTTCATGTTGTTCTTTTTTCCTCAAGCACACAGTGAAATTGATTGGAGTAGAGGTTTTGAGTTTCTTGATCAGGAGCTACAGCAAGTAGTCCGTGATGCGGAATTAGGAAAGCGACTGATTGATAAATTGGTGAAAATTTACCGTATTGGAGGTGAAGAATCTTGGCTATTGATTCATGTCGAAGTCCAAAGCCAAGAAGAAACCGATTTTCCTAAACGCATGTTTGTCTACAACTATCGAATTTTTGACCGTTACGATCGCTCTGTTGCATCATGCGCGATATTGGGGGATGACAACATCAACTGGCGACCATCGCAGTTTGGGTACGATTTGTTTGGTTGTACGGTTGATTTTCAGTTTCCTGTAATCAAGCTGCTAGACTATCAACAAAGGTTGTCGGAGCTAGAAGCCAGTCGCAACCCCTTTGCTACAGTGGTAATGGCTCACTTGGCAGCAGTGCAAACCCGCAGTAATAGGTCGCAAAGGAAACAATCAAAACTGAATTTAGTGCGTCGGTTGTATGAGCAAGGGTTTGAACGCGAGGCTGTTGTTAACCTGTTGGCTTTTATTGACTGGATGTTGACGCTACCATTAGATTTAGAGCGAGAATTTCAACGGGAAGTAGAACAATTAGAGGCAGAACAACGTATGCAGTACGTGACATCATTTGAGCGAATTGCCCGAATGGAAGAATTGGTAGAAGCAATAAAATTAGGCTTGGAACTCAAGTTTGGCCCTGAAGCATTAAACCTAGTGCCAGAAATTTCATCGTTGGAAGACGTTGAACTATTAAGAGCAGTGAGAAATGGGATAAAAACAGTAACTACAGTTGATGAATTACGTCAAATCTACCAGTCCTCTACAACTGACAATCCCCCAGAAAATTAGCATTGAAGAATTTAATATTTAGTTTTCCAGGTTCAGTACACTTTAAGTGCTTAAATTAGCTCTAATTAAGCACTTAACGAAGTATCTCCATCACGTCCCTCAACAGGCTGATCAAACTTCAGAGCCTCATCACCCCAACAATCCCAGCCAACTCTAGACGAACGTGCGAACATCTCCAGCTTGGTCATATCAGGACACAGCTTTTCTACAAGTTCAAAAAACTGTTCGGGCTTACGGGAATGTTCACGCCTGGGAGAGTGCAGGATGGTGGACTCGTTTGTGAGTGTTCGTCCAGAGAAAGCTTTGACATTCCCACGAACAGCCAAAGCGCAATGTTCGGTCGAGTTTCGCAGCCAATGTCCCACCCCAAGATGTGTTTTAGTGCCATCTTTGGTAACTTTTTCCCAAGTCAGGATGGTTTTGAGTTCAAATCCCCATACCTGTAAACATTGAGCCGCTTCGACCATGTGATTGTTCGTAAACCAGAGCCAGAGGATACAGCCATTGCAATGGCATAATTCGGGAATGGGCAGAGCCAGAATTTCTTCAGTCCGCATTGGTTGATAGGGGATGCGGTTGCGGTGAGTTTTGTCTTTAGAACGAAGTCTGTAGAACCAGGGAGGATCTATAACAATGCACTGGTAATGGCCTTGTAGAGTTGTGAGTCTCATGCTACCTCCTGCGGTTGTTGAACAATCCTTGCGCTGATGGATTCAAAATCAACCTGAAATATGTTTAAATCAGGAGTCATTTCGCCGGAATTATATCGGTCTGTGATGACTTGTTTGATGGCTTCTTCTGCCAATCCATCAGGTAGATAAATGTGTGCTTCGCTAATAAGTTTTTCAACTATTTGAACTACGACTTTCATAAATTACTCCTGAAACTGAATTCGGCTTAAAGTTTGTAGCTGTGCAGCAAGTGTGCTTAAGAAATCCTGGAGTTCTTGGGTTGCTTGCTCTTTAGTAATTTCTTTTTCAAAAACGTAAATTCTTGTATTTCCACGGGTAACTTCTACACGGGTGGTATTTATTACAGGTGAAATCAGAAGAGTTAAAGCAAATTCCTCATATTTGCAGAAGTAATACTGGCGGTCTTCACTCAATGATTGCCCTTGTTGCCAAGTAATAATTTCTGTATCGCCGTCGTCAGCAAGCGCAAATTCTACTTCTTCAACAGCAGTGAACGCCATTTTTACACAAGCTTTAAGAGCCGGATGAGTTGCATCTTGCATTCGGTAGTCTTGTCGAACTACATAACCTTGGATTCTATAAAAGGCTTTTGCCAGTTTTTCAATGAGTGCATCTTTTTGAAATAATCCCAGTTCCATATTTAAACCCCAAATTCAAAAACTTTAATTCCATCAACATCAACGGGATTAATTTGAATTAATCCGCCGCCAGCGTAATTACAAGGAATCTTACGCTTATCCTTATCATCGAAAGCCTCTTTACAAACTGGTATCCATCGTCCTACACAAGAAAATCCTGCGGCAGAAGATGGAGCGCCAGCTTTTTTGTAATCTCCAGCCGTGGCAATATAACCGCAGCAAGGACATTTGAATTTCCACTGCATTACGTCTTTACCGAATAGTATTTGTCCTTGAGTTAGCCACTGTTCTTTATTCATGTTTAATCCTCATCTTCCTCTAATTCTTCGTCTTCATAAAAACTCACTCCAAATAACTCATGAATAAAAGTCCCTACTTTTTTCCAATTAACTTGGTTACAATCTACTTCCGGCATAGGATACTTTTTAGGGATTCTTTTGAAACTAGAGAAATCTTCCCAAGTCCACTCGCCTAACTTATCTGATTCGGACTCAGTTAGGTAATTTAGGCTAATAATATAATCTTGTACTCTTTCTCTGATTTGTTCTCTGTCACCAAATTTCCAAAACTCTCGAAGCCAAGCAATAATTTTTTCTGTACTGTCTGTTTCTTCTTCTTCATCTTCCGACTGTGAATCAGAATCAGATTCGATAGATTCAAACTCAACAAGAGCAACCAAAGCCATTGCTACACAAGCTCTTTCAGCCGGATGCATAGCTGATTGCATTCGATAATCATCGCGGACTACATAGCCTTGAATCGCGTAGAACTTCTTAGCTAGTTTTTCAATGAGTACATCTTTTTGGAAATATCCGAGTTCCATATCCTTTCCCCTCAAGGTGGAATTTGTCTTTGTTGTAAAAGTCTTAATTCTTGATTACTGGGCGATCGCTCTGCTTGACCGATGACCAATGACCAATGACCGATGCCCAATGTCCATCAAGCCGTTACTAAAGATTTTCTAGCGAAAGCACCTGCCTGCTTTAGTGCTGCACTAGGACTGTGATGAGCGAAGAATTCTTCTATCGCTTTGGTCAACCCAGCCGCAACAGCCGACTCGTGACAAGCGTAGACATAGACGGGCTGTTGTACACCGTTAACCAATCGCGTTTCTTGGCGATCGCCCAAGTGCGGGTAGAATGTTCTCACCCATGTACCCAAGTGTCCCCGGTAGTGAGTGCCTTTGAGGGGGACTTTCTTACCCAGTTCGCTTTCTGCGAAGTTGACCACGCCAAGCCACTTCTCTTGTGTGCTTGTTAAGGACTGTCTGTTGTAGTCAGCTATCAGATTGGCGGCGAAGTCTTTGCAATTTTGTTCCATGTATGGGTTGAGTCTGCCACCGGTGAGTTCGGCTAAAGTCTTCATTGCCTGTACAAAAGTATGTAGCCGTTGCTCAACTGGAGGGAGGGCAGGAGTTTGAGAAGAACGTACTGGTGTGATTTTTGGAATAGCTACAACCAAGTCTAAAATGATGGTTCTGACTTGCGCTGCTATCTCAGACTCAGTTAGTAGCATTGCAATGCGGAGTGTCCCCAAAGGTGAAAATACTCTGGCTTGGGCTGTTCGAGATGCTAGCTCCAGTTTGGAGCGAACATCAGCTAAGTCTTTCCCAGTAAGTTTTCTAGTTTCATTAGCCCGGAACTCCTTACTATTTCTCTCGTATATATGCTTAATACCCTGTATAGAACATTGGAAGTACTGAGCTAACTGTTCAACAGTTGCCCAGCCCTCGCCATTCCAAACAGCAAACACAATAGCTTTAGCTTTGTTTAATACTTGTTGAGAGCGAGAAGCATCCAACCCATCTAATGCAGATGTCCTCAACGAAGGAGACTCGATTAAAACGCTTTGGTTTAAGGATAAACTCATGTTGATTCCTTGACTAATATATTTTTCAGCAAGTAATAGAGTTGGGTATGTTTGAAGAAGAACGCCCAAAAAAGACCTAAAAGTGAGCAGCAATTTTCACTGCTGCCCACATGAGGTTTTACACTGCGACTAATTCTTGAAGTTGCGATCGCACCTCATGGTTGAAAAGCTGCTGTAATTCATTAGAACTCAGTTGTTCCAAGGGTCGGTCTTGCAAGTATTTGTGAACTGGTTCAGCCAGCGATGTATCCACTATCGACAATGAGCGCACAGCATCAAGCACCGAGTTAGAATACTGCTGCTGGACTGAATAACGCCTCTTCACCCACCAGTTACCGTCAGTGCATCCGACTTGCCCCAGTTTCACGCCCTTGTTGTTGTAAATGCCATTATCGAGAACTTCAAACCCATAACTCTGGCACTCGTTGAAGATATGCGCCATGATTTGGTTTTCAGTCGTGGGGGGTGTTGTTTCTTTCTCCTGCACAGGTAATGAGCCGTCTTTGTAGTGAGTACAGATGAAGCGATCACAACGCATTAGAGTGTTGGCACGGAATAATTCTTTATCATTGACCATGACTACCCAGCGTTGCGTTAAGTGGTTGTCGTCATGGCTGATGCTGGCTACCAGTTCATCACCAGCGTAATATTCGTGATGGGAAAACGAGATTTCGACTATTCTGAGGGGTTCGGGAGCAACAGCTTGGGCTTGGGTTGCGATGAAGTGGTCGAGTTCGGCTTGAGCGAGGGCTTGGTTGTCGGGGGCAGCGGGGGTGAGTTTCTGAATCTTACTTGACTGATATTCAGCGATCGCACTAACCCAAGAATCGAATGGCACTAAGAAAAGCGGAAAGCCTTATCAATTAAGCAGTCTGCAATTGTTTACGTAATTCTTGCCGGGGCTTGGTCAATCTGGGGTAAGCTTTGGGGCGGCGTTTGGTGACTCGTGGTTCGCTGCGTGCAGGACGGTCGGGGACAACCTTGTGAACAATAATTTTCAGCAAACTACGATAAAGTCGGATGCGTCTTTTAGAGTCAGCAGTTTCTAATTTAGGAATAAAATTCAGTAAATGATGTCGAGTACCTTGAAGCGATAAACGATTTGGAGGAGTATTGTAAGTAGTCCCAGCCGACCACATTAAGCTCCGAAGTAAATTGTAAGCCAATAGATAAACATGGATTTCAATGCGTTCCATTGAAGGGGTTTTACATCGGAGAATATCCATACCCAAGGTAGTTTTTATATGTCTCAAATCCAATTCAACATCCCAACGTTTACCGTAAAGCCCAACAATTTCGAGAGTGGAATAAGTTGCTTTATCTAAAAGAGTAGTAATTAAGCTGACTTGTTGAGTGCGAAAACCAGGAATAACAATGTAATAGTAAATTTCTCGCACAGTAATGGAAGAAGGTAAAGCATCAAATTCATCCTTACTCAATCCTTTTGGACAACTTTTAGGTTTGTACCAAGTAACTAATTTGTCGCAATCCCCAATAATTTTACCTTTTCGCATAGTGGTTGTGCGAGATTGATGTTTACGGAATACGGCATCACAATCAAGCTTTTTGATATTAAACATATCGGCGTAAGCACAAAAAGCTCTATCTCCTAAAAGCACATCATTTGGTTTGAGAAAGCTGTACATTTTTCTCGCCAACTTAATATCATGAGTATTCAGAATATCTATGCACAGAGCAACAGCGGCTCCCGTTAATAGACTGAATATCACACCAATTTTGGCAATTGGGAATCCACATCCCGGTTTTTGAGTGCTAGGTTGAGGATATTCTTTTTGGTTTTCTACAGTGTCAGGCATAGAGACAGTTGAGCCATCTATTACTTTAATATTTCGACCACACCATAAATATTCTGTTGTTACTTTCTCTTCTAAGCTTTGTGCAGAAAAATTGAATAGCTTCTCTAATAATTCTTCTGGAAGCCTCGCCCTAGCTTGGCAGTAAGCACTTGTATCTGTAGAAGGAACTTCTACTTCTTCTTGGGCCAAATGTGCAATAATTTTACTCACTGCATTATGACAAGTTTTATCAGTATCTAGCACTTGCGATAAAAATGCCCATAAAGTTATTAATGGGTCAAATAACCGCTTTTTGTATTTAATTTTTAGCTCAGAGATTACTTGTTTAATTGCAGTCTCTGGCAACAGTTCTTTAAACGGTAGTCCCAGACTTTGGCTGTATTTTTCCTTGAGAATTTGTACTCGTAATGTCACAGTAGTAGTTATCGTATGTGCTTGCTTGTTCTCATGAAAGTATTTCACGGATGAGTAAGCTTTTTCTACTTCCAAAAATTTTTGGGCAACTGTATCTCATCTCTTCATCGGCATCAGCCTAACCTATGCCATTGCTGCGTTCTCTGGTATTAAATGCTGTATTGCTTACCCCGCATCCTTTACAGATTTTCTTAGTGCCATTCGGTTATAGCGTTTGCATTAATTCCTTAGCGTACAATTTTCCCGTTTTGGCACAGTCCTGCCTATATTTGATTATTTCTCTCCCCAATCAGATTCGTTGAGTATTCTTTTCTTCATGAGAATGATTTTTTTGCTTTTTCATTGATTGTAATTTATTTGTAATTCAAATTGAAGTGCTAAATGTAGGTTATTAACAAGTTATGTGCTAATAATGTATCGGCAGCAGATTTAATCATTTCAAATGACATTCCCGATCTTTCTGCAATATCTAGCAGAGTATGCTGACCATCAGATAAATTTAAAACCCATAAGATTGCCATTTGATTTAGCCTACTATCTTGATGACCATTGTATGCCTGATATAGACCTCTTCTCCCCAACTGTGGCTCACATTTAGGATTTTGGTTGTAGTAAATGTCATTATTGTTGAGGATATGTAATATCGAACTACATTGCCAGAACGACTCGGCAAGATATTGGGGTTGAACAAAGTTTAAATTATCTGCTGATGTGTGATATTCGGGAAAACTACCATGAGGCGATCGCATCAAGCAACCTACAGCTAAATTAAATCCAGGTGAGCAATATTGTCGCTCATCATACCCGTAGGGGAAAAAATCTATAATTTCGTAATCCTGTTTTGAGTTTTTGAGTACATAAGCAACAACTTTATCAATTTCAGTGTCACCTCTACGGCTTTTTTTATAAGTAAACTTGCCTGAATCTCCTAAACAAGTTAACACCAAGCCATGTTTAATATTATTGACTTTCGCCTCGTTAAGGGCTAACCATGTAATTGAGCCAAGGGTTGCTGGAATCCAGAGAAATCTATAGGAATATCTTGGTGTAGTTTGACTTAAATGTTTAGCTATAAAAGTAGCGATCGCAATTCCCGAAAGATTATCATTACAAAGTGAAGGATGACAAACATGACAAGAAATTAAAACTTCGTCAGTGCTTTTTCCGGGAATATAATACTCGCCATAAGTAAGATGACCTGGTTCAAGGGAAGAATCAATAAATACTTCATATTCTTCATCATTTAGTTCCGAATATTGTTTGTGACTTAGACAAAAACCCCAAATTTCTTTATAGTATGAAGTGCGGAAGGGAATCCACTCAGGATACTCAGGCAGTGTAGATAAATGCGCTTTGAGTTCTGTGAGAAATACTTTCTTGTGAACGGGAATACTATAACTAACAACATGGAGATTTGAGTTAGCAAAATCTACAATTTTCTTTCCTTGAGAGTTTTTAATGTAGGCATCTTTAATATTCCATTCTTTCGGAACTGTCCAATCAAAAATCTGAGTATCGGTTGGAACTTCATGAACTGATAAAGGAATATGCTGCTGAATAAGTTTCAGAGTTTCCCTAACACCATTACCCGTAATACTACGACATATAGGATACAGTTCAGTTACTAGCTGATATATATTTTGAGCAATATCATTTGTTACAAAAGTTGTTTTTATCTCACTATCAATGACAAATTTATTATTTTCCATTAGAAGTAAATTAAAAATTAAATTTTTTAGAAAAATATTTTTCGACAGTAAAATGCCTCCGCATAGTTACTCGGTGAATTTGATTCAATCCCGCGAATTCTGAGAATGGCACGAAAAGTTTCTTCTGTAAACCACTGCTTATTACTCTGGGTGGGAAACGCATCCAAAATATATTGAATTTTTCGACAGCAAAGTGCCTCATCTAAATGGACAAAGAAATTAGGAATACCCAAATCCCCATCATACTTAGGAATCTCATATTCCAAAATTAAATGGTTTCTAAAGGTATTCCAAGTCAACTCAGAAATTAAGCGGTGATCTTGGTGGCGATCGTCTCGGTGATGAGTAAAGATTATATCTGGTAAAAATTCCTGCTTCAACTGTTCAAAACATTCCTTTACCTCTATCCCTTGAAAAGGTAAAAAGCCATCTCGAAAATTTTTAATGATAATTTTCTTGGTCTGGATTTCTTTTAAAAAAAGACTGGTACTTGCTGTTGCTTCCTCTGCTCTTTGCTCGTTGGAACTAAAGATAACCCAACAGATGATAATATGCTGGTAATTCTTTATCAGCTTTAAAATTGTGCCTCCACAACCAATCTCTATATCATCACAATGAGAACCTAGACAAAGGATTTTGTACTCAGATTCTTCTGTCTTGTTGAAGCTAATTTTGATCATATATGGGTTACTTCTAGTTGTTTATCTCCCCATACTTCCCAAGGTCTTTCGCCTTGAGCATACATATCATCCAACTGTTGCTTCTCTTTAAAGGTATCCATTACCCCGAAAAAGCCAGTGTATTTATACGCAAAAAGTTCTTCTTTAGCAATCAATCTTTGAAAAGGCTCAAGGACAAGCTCTTCGCCATAATTAATATAGTTAAAAATCTCTTTTTTAAAAATAAAATATCCTCCATTAATCCAAATGTCACGGTGTTTTACATCCTGGATATCCTTGACTAAACCATCCTCATCCATGTCAACCAAGTGAAAACTTTGGCTTGGTCTGACACACAAAAAACTACCTATTTTATCACGCTGATAAAAATGCTTAATATGTGTTGGTAGATGCAAGTCTGTTAAACCATCACTATAGTTAGCTAAAAATACTTCTTCTCCTTCTAGATACTTTTCTACTGCCTTGAATCTTTGTCCAATATTGGCAGTTAACCCTGTATCTACAAACGTGATATTCCAATCTTGAATATCACGGTTGAATAATCGAATTTGGCTACCGTTGGAAAGGATAAAATTATTAGAAAGCCATTCATTGTAATTTAAAAAATAGCTTTTAATTAGATCAGCTTTATAACCAAGACACAAAATAAAATCTTTATGCCCATAATGAGCATAGTATTTCATTACGTGCCACAATATTGGTCTATAACCAATATTCACCATTGGCTTAGGAATACTTTCTGAATATTCTCTCATTCTAGTTCCTAAACCACCACAAAATAAAACTACTTTCATGTTATTACCCCTTTTTGATAATGAAAAAATATCAAATACTTAAGAATAGACATTAACTTCAGGAATTGGTACAACAAATTGGCCTCCCCAATGACGAATGTAGGCTATTTGTGTCATAATTTCATTCTTCAGATTCCAGGGCAAAATTAGCACATAGTCAGGCTTTGTTTCTTTAATTTTTTCTGGATGAAAAATTGGAATATGAGTTCCTGGTAAAAATTGACCCTGTTTGTAAGGGTTACGATCTACTGTGTAGTCAAGAAAATCTGTGCGGATACCACAATAGTTTAAGAGAGTGTTTCCCTTACCTGGAGCACCATAACCGACAATAGATTTTCCCTCTCGCTTAACTTTTATCAAGAAATCTAATAACTTCCGTTTAGTTTCCTTGACTTGTTCACCAAATGAAAAATAGTATTCTAATTGCGTAAAACCAGCAGCTTCTTCTCTATATTTAAGTTCTGATACTTGGTGACTAACAGGTTTAGAATAGTCTTCGTTGTGGCGAGCATAAATTCTCAAAGAACCGCCATGAGTAGTTAATTCTTCTACATCAAAAATTGTTAACCCGTGAGCAGCAAAAATATTTTCTACAGTGAGAAAGGAAAAATAAGAGAAATGCTCATGGTAAATAGTATCAAACTGATTTTCCTCGATTAACCGCATCAGGTGGGGAAATTCCATTGTAATTACACCCTGCGGTTTGAGGATAATTTTCATACCTTTGACAAAATCATTGAGATAGGGTGTGTGAGCAAGGACATTGTTTCCTAGTAATAAATCCGCCTTTTTACCCTGAGAAACCTGTTCTTTTGCTGTCTCTTGCCCAAAAAACTTAACAACTGTGGGAATACCTTTTTTAATTGCTACATCAGCAATATTTGCTGCTGGTTCTATTCCTAGCGATGGGATGTTTTTGGCAACAAAGTATTGCAGCAAGTAACCATCATTACTAGCAATTTCTATTATCTGACTTTCCTGGTTTAATTGGAAACGCTCTGTTACCAAATCAACGTAGTTCTTGGCGTGTTGCAACCAGCTATCAGAGTAAGAAGAGAAATAAGCGTAGTCGCTAAAAATATTTTCTGGGCTAATGTATTCTTGGAGTTGAACTAAAAAACACTCCTCACAAACATAGACATGGAGCGGATAAAAAAATTCTACTTCATTGAGTTGTTTGAGACTGCGATAGCTTTCGCAGGGAGGAGACATACCTAAATTTACAAAGGTATGTTGCAACCCTGTCCCACAGAATAGACAATTACCAGTTGTTGGTTGATTATTTATTGGTTTTGGTAAATTCATAATTTATAGTTTTTGGCAAAAATCAAATTTATAATTTAAACACTCTGCCAGAAGAAATCTTGATCGATTTGCTGAGTGCGAATGAGATATTCCAGTTGTTTCAGACGAGTAAAGCCTCTAGACTCAAATATTTCTCTATCCATGTCAATTTGCTGGAAGATACTATAGAATTGTTGGGCACCGCGCTGGGCATCCCATTCACATTTGAATCCTAGTAAATTTTGGCTAATTTTATCAAATGAAACTCGATAGCTACGGTTGTCAGGATCATATTTACCAAAGCTCAATTGACAGCCTGTAAAAACATCTGCAACTATCTGAGCAATTTGTTTGACTTGATAGTTGCTGTTTGTATTACCCACATTAAAAATTTGGTTGTGAATTACATCACGTGGAGCTTCTAAGGTACAGATAATTGCTTTGCAGATATCCAAGAGATGCACTAGAGGACGCCAAGGTGTACCGTCGCTGTTCATCTTGATTTCTTTAATTGTCCATGCCCAACCTGCTAGATTGTTTAAGACAATATCAAAGCGCATTCTGGGAGAGGCTCCATAGGCTGTGGCATTTCGCAGAAAGGTAGGAGAAAAACCATCATCAGCAAGGAGTTTTACGTCTTGTTCGACAAGCGCTTTGCATTTAGCATAAGCTGTTTGGGGATTAATGGTAGATTCTTCGGTAACGTAGTCTTCAGTGGCAAAACCATAGACACTGCATGAAGAGGTGTAAACAAAGCGTCGGATTCCAGATGCTTTCACCAGTTTTGCTAAATTTACTGAGCCTTTGTGGTTGATATCGTAGGTGATGTTAGGCGCTAACTGACCTAAAGGGTCGTTGGAGAGTTCTGCCAGATGAACTACTGCTTCCACTCCTTGTAGGTCTTCTATTGTGATGTGGCGGATATCTTTGTTGAGGGTTTTGGCAGTTACCTTGGTGCCGTTATATAGCCAGCCTACTTTATAAAAGCCAGTATCCAAACCAATAACTTCATGACCTTGTTGGATTAAGAGGGGAGCTAATAAGGAGCCGATATAACCTTCAGTTCCAGTTACAAGTACTTTCATATCTTATGCTGCGATCGCGATCGCAGTTTGTGGGAGTTTTAATTCAGTAGGAATAGCAAGCAAATTGGTAACAATCTCCTCTCGGATGGGAGCTGCTTCATCTTGAGTTAACCAAGTGAATAACTTTGCTACAGCTTGCGGAGAGCCATCAATTTTGAGGGCTTCTTGAAGTACAGATAAAGCCCCGGTGATATTGCCCGCCTGGAGAGGAATTACCGCCCGTGTTAGACAATAGTTGAAATTCTGGCTGCGAGCTTTGGCGGTAATCTTTGCCCGATGCTCAATAGGAAGATAGGTATCAGAAATTTCAATCGCCCGGCGGATGGCTCTCGCCATCTTTCCAGAAAGCCAATTTTCAGATGTCATTTTTTGGGTATGTTCGCGGTAACACGCCAAAATGCCTGGTTCATACCACCAATCGTAACCAACAGCAAAGCGTTTAAAGATTTCCCAGTCAGCAATTTCAGGTAACTCCGGGTAATATCCTCCTAACTGTTCGTGAGCAGTTCGACGAATGACCATTGCAGGTACGGTTATTAAACCACAGACACCAATGTGCGACAGCCAATCTGCCATGATGCCCCTGTGTTCTCCATACAACGAAACTACTTCTCCGGTGTCGATCGCTTTCCCTTTTTCGTTAATATATTCAAAACCCGTACAAGCAACCCCAATCGAATCTGGGCAAGTTGTAAGACTCTGCTGGAGGCGTTCATAAAAACCTGGAAGTACACAGTCATCATCGTGGAGGACATGTACCCACTGACCGCGACTTAGGGCAATCCCGGCGTTATAATTTCTTGCTCCACCAATATTTTGCTGATTGCGGTAGTAGCGGATTACTCCCCCCCCAATACTGGTTACTAAATCAAACAACGGTGATGTACTGGCATTATCCATCACCAAAATTTCCATCTGCTCTGCCCCAGACCATTGCACCAACACGCTTGCCAGACATTCAAGCAGATAATCGGTGCGATTATACACCGGAATCACCACAGTCCAAAACGGTCGGGGGTTTTCTGGGTTAGTTACAGGTGGAATCGCTGGAAATTGATAAGCACCAACAGTAACCTCACCTTGGGGAATGGGCGGAGTAACGAGCATTTCTAGGGTGGTTCCAGCATCCTGGTAAGCGGCCACCGCTTTGGCGTAGTGGGGATTGAGTAAAATTAATCCCTGACGATACACAGAAATTGCTTCTGTAATCTTGTTTTGAGCTTGATAAACCTGACCCAAGCGAGTGTAGATTTCCCAATTTTGAGGATTGAGTTTTAAGGCTTGGTGATAAAATGCGATCGCTTCTTCCCACTCACCTTGTTCTTGCAGCATGCTGCCTAAGTTATAATACACCTCTGGCAAGTCTGACTCAATAGCGATCGTTTGCCGATAATAGGTAAGGGCTGTCTGGATATAGCCTGCTTCCTGAAGGAGAGTTGCTTCTTCCTCTCTTAACCAACTGAATAACTTTGCTACAGCTTTGGGGCTACGATCTATTTTTAGAGACTCTTCCAACACTTGCCAAGCTCCAGCCAGATTCCCAGCCTGTAGAGGAATTAGGGCTAATTTTAGGCAATAAAGAAAATGATAACTCCGGGATTGGGACGTAATCTGTGCAGATTGTTCAGTGGTAAAATAACTCTCTGACATTTCAATTGCACTGCGGATAGATATCATCTGCTTCCCAGTGAGTAAAAGTTCGCTGGTCACATTGTTAGGATGTTGGCGGTAACGAGCTAAGATTTCCGGCTCATACCACCAATCATAAACAGCGGCAATGCGTTTATAAACTTCCCAATCACTTGTATAGGTCAATTCGGGATAATATACTCCCAATTGTTCGTGTGCCTCTCGACGAATCACAACCGCAGACATATTTAATAAGTTACTAACTCCAATGCGTTGCAGCCAATTTTTAGCAATCCCTCGCTGTTCTCCATAGACTTGTTGGCGTAAAATTACTTCTCCTTTCTCGTTAATGTTTTGATAACCCGTAAAAGCTGCCCCGATAGAATCTCCACATTCCTTTAGACTCTCTTGCAACCGGGAATAAAAACTTGGGAGAATATAATCGTCGTCATGAAGTAAATGAACCCACCAACCGCGAGTTAGAGCAACTCCGGCATTCCAATTTCCTGGCAGACCGAGATTTTCCCGGTTGCGATAATAGTGGATTATTCCTTGTCCAATACTATTTACCAGGTCAAATACTGGCGTTTTACTAGCATCGTCCATGACAATGATTTCCATCTGCTCTTCTCCCTGCCATTGTGCTAAGACGCTGGCAAGACATTCGAGTAGATAATCTCTACGATTATATACAGTTACCACTACACTCCAGAAAGGCCGCTTGTCTGTACCATCTGCTACGCTCGGAATAGCGGGAAATCTATAGTTGCCGACAATTACCTCCTCTAAAGAAATTAGAGGCGTTACTGCTATTTGTTGAGGAATTTGCGCTTTCTCGCTAGCTTCTATAGCTTTAGCGTAGTGAGGATTAATCTGCTTTAAACCTTGCTGAAAAGCTGCTGCTGCCTCTTGGAGTTTCTTTTGTGTTTGGTAAATCTCTCCCAAACGCATATAGACTTCCCCATAGTTGGGATTGAGTTCCAGGGCTTTTTGCAAGTAAGCCTCGGCAGTCGTCAAATCTCCGGTATTTTTGCGATCGCAACCCAATTTATAATTCAATTGGGCATAATGAGCTTGTTTATCTTTTGAGAGTTTCCCTTGGGTATGGAGGGCATTCCCTAAATTAACATCTGCTTCTGTGCACTTAGGTTGAACTTCCAGAGCTTTTCGATAACAGGCAACTGCTTCATCAAGTTTACCTTGTTCTTGCAAGGTATATCCCAAATTATTATAAATCGGTGCTGCATCTTGGCGTAAGGCGATCGCTTGTTTGTAAGCTGACTCTGCTTCTAATAACTGTCCCTGAGCTTGACGCAAATTACCTAAACTAAACCAAGTTTTCACAGAGTCCGGTTGAACTTGGGAAGCTGCACTGAGGAATTTTTCGGCTTCCTGGAATTCTCCTGTTTGTTGCGCCAGTATTCCTAAGCCGTACAAAGCTTCAGAGTGGTTTGCTTGGATTTGATACTTACCTTTTAATGAGTCTGATTCACCTCTATATTCGGGTTGAATTTGTAATACCTGTTTATATAGGATTTTAGCTTCATTCCATTGACCTGACTGATGCTTTTGAATCGCCATTTCAATGAGATATTTAATGTTGCATTCTAAACTATTTTTATGATTCATAGCTATACAGATATTTGCTCTGCAATAAGTGCTAACTAAACACTATTGATTCAGAGGTAATCAGGTTGGAAGTTACACCTGAAAGCAGTAATGTTCCTTGAGTTATTCCAGTATTAAAATTGAAGGTAACTCCATCATCAGTATCGGTTATCCTACCTTGAGAAAACATCTGATTTAACCATTGATCACTATTATTTTTACCCCAGCCATCAAATACAATTTTATCAATACCAACCTCGAAATCTTGAATGACATCAAACTCACGTTTTAACAAGCTATCGCCGTAGTTGAAAACAAATTTGTCACTACCGTCGCCACCAACCAAGACATTACTACCACGACCACCAATCAAAACATCATTGTCCCAACCGCCATGAAGTTTATCATTTCCGTCGTCCCCATATAGCCAATCAGCACCTTGACCGCCTTCAAGGATATCATCGCCTTTCCGTCCCTTGAGCGTATCGTTACCTAAGCTGCCATAAATTTTGTCTGCATATTTGCTTCCTGTCAGCTTATCATTCTTAAGCGTGCCATAAATAACATCTTGACCCAAGTTGTCGATTAAAGTATCTCCCAAAAAGGTAACAGCACTGGCATTAACTTCTACTATCGTTATGTTGGTATCGCGCTTAAACTTCTTTTGATAACTACCAACAGCGTTTCCTGTAAGGGAGTCCTGTCCATTATTACCATTAATATCAGCAGTTTGCTCACTATTAATAAGAGTGACGTTGCGACTACCACCCAGCTTCAAATTGCCAATTTGTTTAGAGGAAACTAAGTTACCTCGGATGCCAAAATAATCTAAAACCTTGGGTTTATTGGGATTTGTGGTGTCTAGTACTAAGAAAGTAGTTTTTGACTTAGCTTGATTATATTCAGTACGAGGATTTTCAATTTCTTTCGCTGACAGTGATAAATCTGCGGAAAACTCAAAAGAGAAGGTTTGATTAGCGCCAAGTGCAAAACTAGCAACCACTTTTGTTTGGCTGTTAGCATTTCCCACAAAAGAACCATCTAATCCAACGCCAGTACTGTCATAAAAGAGTGTTGAGAAAGTTGGTTCCTCGTTCAAAAAAACCGCTCCAGCTTCAGCAATAGCTAAAGCTACACCACCTTTAACTAATGTGTTCGTCTGGGTATCAGTTAAAAATCCTGAAGCACTTTGACTATAGTTATAGAAAACAGCAGATCCTTGAGAGTTAGCAAAATTAGGATCGGGATTGGCATTAGAAACAGTTGATTGTAAAAACACAGTTTCTTGTGACATAAAAACCTCTGCTTATCTTGTTGTAGTTGAATTGAACCGGACGATGTTGAATTAGCGGGAGCTTATTTAAGGCTCTTCTGTCAAACTACGATAAAACTTTGATTTTTTGTGGGCTAAAATGCCGGAAAAATCGTTAAATTTTCGTAAAGTGACAGAAGAGCGTTAGTTTCTCTTGGAAGAGCTAACTGAAAAATCAGGGCTTAGAAAACCCTCAAAATAGACTTTTCAACAAGCTGGAAAAATTCAGTTTGGAGGGAAATCAATCACTGTGATAAAACCATTTACAACAGCAGTCTTTTTAGAAGATTTAAATTTAGCTTTTCCAATCACCCTATGACCATCACCTACCATTGTTAGGTTAGCTGTAGCATCATCGCCAAATGCCCCAGCTAATCCTGTACCATTTGCTGTAGAATCACCGTCTGATCCAGTTGTGGAAGTACTATTTGCACTAGCAAAAGCGGAAGTCTCTAACCCTGAAGCCCATGCTTCAGATGTCACGCTTACTCCAGCAGAACCTAAAATCAACTCGTCTTCTGAAACATTCTGTAAATAGGGTAGATCAGCTATTTGCATACTTCGATTATCAACCTTTTTCAAAACTATTTTAAACTTCGCACCCTGCAATTTCATTCTTTGATTAGGCTATTAGACATCTCGATAAATTAAATATGCGTTATCTACAATCCTTATAGAGATGCGAAACTTCGCGTCTCTACATTCTTTTTCACCAGATGTCTATTTTCAAATAACCCCTTAAACA
The DNA here is from genome assembly GCF_041747015.1 of Nostoc sp. GTDB lineage: Bacteria > Cyanobacteriota > Cyanobacteriia > Cyanobacteriales > Nostocaceae > Nostoc. The sequence goes on along the minus strand of NZ_JBGTFY010000301.1, from coordinate 5,016 downwards.
ATCTGTATGGTTCCTGCGATGTCTGCTGCTCCTATTCCAACTACAACCCCTACGATGTCTAGACCAAAACCAACATCAGCGGCAATTATGGCATCAGTTGCACCAGTCCCAAAAACATCTGCCTCAAGAAGCTGATAGTCAATCCCGCCTTGCAACTGGATGCGATCAACTAGCGGATCGAAGTCCCGTTGCAGTACCCCGTTATTATCGAAGCCAATCACGGCGGCATCAAAGAGGGTGAAACCTTGACCTGCATTAGCACCACCGAGGTAGTAGAATTGTCCATTACCTCCGAGTACAAATAGGTCTGCTCCATCTCCCCCGGTTAAGAGATCGGTTTCCCCAAAGCCTGGTGCAATTCCTCCAAAAATGTCATCGCTGCCCTGACCCACACCAACGAGAATATCATTACCAGCACCTCCCAAGAGAACATCATCATTGCCACCCCCTTCGAGGATGTCATTACCACTGTTGCCCTTTAAAGTATCTTGCCCAAGATCGCCGAAGAGAAAATCATTGCCGATACCACCATCGAGGCTGTCGTCGCCATCGCCCCCTTCCAGCCGATCATCTCCACTATCGCCATTAAGGGTGTCATTGCCACCGTCTCCGTAGAGGAGATCGTTTTGACTTAGCCCGTATATTATATCATCCCCGTCACCCCCAACAAGGGTATCTAAGCCTCCTCCTGTGAAACTACTACCACTAGCTCCTTGGATGAAGTCATTGCCAGTCCCCCCATCAATGCGATTATTGCCGCTGACACCCAGAAGGCGATCATTGCCGGCTCCACCCAATAAGGTGTCGTCACCCTGGCCGCCTTGAAGAATGTCATCACCATCACCACCATCTAGGCTGTCGTTACCTGATCCACCATCAAGGAAGTCATTGCCGAGGCCACCCTGGACTGTATCATTGTCACTACCGCCAAAGAGGCGATCACTGCCATCGCCACCATTTAAGAAATCATTACCCGCGTCGCCTTGAATTAAATCATCTCCTCCTAACCCAAATAGAGTATCGTTACCAAAACTTCCATAGATTTGATCTGCTACAGAAGTCCCTTGAAGTGAGTCATTACCGCTGGTTCCGCGTTGCAAAGCCATAAATTTTATCTCCTGGAATTTCAAAGTTTAAGTTTAGATTGATCGAAGTTTGCTCTCAGGTGAGAAGATCCGTTTAACCTCAAGGGTTTAAGACCCCTAAGTCTACACGTAGCATCAGTTTAAGTCTGAGTTTAAATCCCCATCTAAAAATGTCTTTAATTTTAAATTATGTTTTGAATTTTAAATTTTGAATTGTTAATGATGCTGGATTTGGTAAATCTGTCCTAAATTGATGTTGGCCTCTTGATGTTGGTAATTGAATTCCAAAGTTTTTTGATAGCAAGCGATCGCTTCTTCCATCTGTCCTTGTTCTTGTAGTATCACCCCCAAGTTATAATGAGCTTCGACTAAATCGGGCTGTAGTGCGATCGCATCTCGATAGTAAATAGCAGCAGTTTGCCAATCAGCTGCTTGTTTGCGGGTAATGCCTAGCCGATAATTCAATTCAGCATAATAGGTTTGTTTATCTGCCGAAAGCTTCCCTTGGGCAAAAAGCGCATTCCCTAAATTCACATCTGCTTCTATGCAGTTGGGCTGAAATTCCAGAGCTTTTTGATATGACGCGATCGCTTCTTCCCACTTACCTTGTTGTTGCAAGGTGTAGCCCAAATTGTTATAAATTGTCCCTGCATCTGGTCGTAAAGCAATAGCTTTTTTGTAAGCTTCTTCAGCTTCTACTAACTGCCCTTGAGCTTGATGTAAATTGCCTAAACTAAACCAAACTTTCACAGAGTTAGGCTGAACCTGAGAAGCCGTACTCAGAAACTTCTCCGCTTCTGGGAATGCACCTTTCTGCTGTGCCAGCATCCCTAAACCGTATAATGCTTCTGAATAGTCTGGTTGTTTTTCGATCACTTGCAGATATAGCTGTTCAGCTGACTCTAAACGATTCGCTCGATGATGTTGAACTGCAAGTTGAAAGAGTTCAGCAACTTCTTGGGCATCAAACTGTCTTGGTTTATTAACCAGTTGCAAAAGAAAATCTTCTAGCGCTCTGACTGGTTTTAAATCGCCATATAATTTATGTTTATTGTCTGCAACTTGCTGAGAGATGTATTGCCGATATTGAGCATCTTTCCCCAGACGGATAGCGATTTGGATATATTCTGCTTTGTTTGAGGCGATCGTTTCTTCTATACCCATCATTTTCAAAATTGCCAGAGAATGCCGTCCACGCATTAGTTCTCCTGGTAAGGTGACAACAGGAATATTATGGGCAATAGATTCCAAAGTAGAATTACATCCAGACCAACCAATACTATCTAAGAAAACGTCTGCTAAAGCTGTAGTCCCAGCAAACTTCCTGTCATTCAGGGAAGACAAAAATAAACAGTGCTTTTGATAATCCAGCCCTAATGCTGTAAAAGCATGGTTTAAGCGCTGGCGAAATACTTCTGTAATATCTTCACTTTCGTGTTTAATAAATACAAACTTAGAATTGTCTAATTCTTTAGCTATGCGAGAAAAAACATCATCATGATTGGGCAAATATTTATATAATGACTGGCAACACCAGAAGAAAATTTCATCCTCTTTTAAACCTATATCTGGTTTCTTAAGTTCTTCTGGTTGAATTACTAAAGGTATGTAATGAATAGATAGATTGGGTAATCTAACTAATTTTTCTGTATAATGTTCTTGAGCATTTTCTGGTTCCATTAAGTCACTGCTCAAGTAATAGTCAATTGTCGGTAATCCACTGGTATCAGGGTGTCCCCAAGATGTCATCTGAATTGGCGCTAATCTTAAGCAACCTAATTTGACTGTCATTGGGTCCATCCCAAATTCTGGGAAAATCAGGATATGTAATTTATCTGCTGTTATTGCTTCACACCATTGTTCAATTGAGCGAACACCTTGAACAAACTTATCAAAAGCTTTAGTGGCGCTGATTGTTGAATTATCTTTTTTGACCCCAGTGTGATAGCCAAATAATTCAAACTCACTTCGATCCAGATTTTCTACCCAACCTTTAATAGGGATTTTCCAATTAGAATGACTATAGAAAAGCCCAGAAACAATACCAACACGAACCTTTTGATTTTTATCTAAATTTGGGAGAACAAGCGGCTGGCGATCTTGGGCATAGCGACTTGACATAATTTGGCAAATCATTTCCCCATAAGTTCGCTGTAAATCTCGGTCATTTAAGCCTTGATATGCCAAATAAAAGGGCTGCAATGCTCCTACAGACTCCGCAGCTTTTGCTCGTTCTTCGTGATTAATTAATTCATAACCTTTAGCTAAGTTTTGCAAGTGTTGTTGATACTGATTTCGTCTGAATTCAATTTCATCAACACTAGAATAGATAATTGGCAGTTGGCTAATACAAATACCCAATTGAGCCGGAGCATAGTTTGGCGTAACTTTAACGGCTTGTTCAAATGCCTCTACTGCTGCTTCTATTTTATTACGATCTCTAAGTACCGTCCCTAAGTTGTAATAGATAAAATCAATATCTGGTCGAAATTTGATAGCTTGTTGATAGGATTCTATGGCGGCATCAAATCTATTTAGTGACTTCAGAATATTTCCCAAGTTGTTATGGGTAATTCCCAAATCAGGTTGAATATTTAAAGCCTTTTTGTAAGCTTCTATTGCTTCCTCAAATTTCCCTTTTTCCTGGAAAAAATATCCTAAGTTGTGATAGGCGTAAGGATAGTCTGGTTTAATTTTTATTGCTTGTTGACAACACTTGACGGCATCATTGAATCGCCCTTGTTTTTGGAGTACTTCTCCTAAATTATTATGAGCTTGTACCAAATCTGGCTGCAACGCAATAGCCTGCCGATAATATAACTCTGCAATTTTGAAATCGCCTACCTGTAGTCTACCTAAAGCAAACTGCTGATTTAAGTCTGCATAGTGGACTTTTTCTTCTGGTGACAACTTTCCTTGAACATGGAGAGCATTACCCAGATTGACTTGCACTTCTATAGAATCGGGTAGAATTTTTAGTGCTTTTTCATAGTAAGTAATTGCTTCTTCTAGTTTACCCTGTTGTTGCAGAGTAAAGCCCAAGCTGTTTTGTATTGCCGCTGCTTCTGGCTGCAATTGCAAGGCTGCTTGGAAAAATTGTTCTGCATTTTGATATTGTCCCCGCTGCTGCGCCAGCATACCTAAGCCGTATAGTGCCTCTAGCTGCTTGGGGTTTATCTCGATAATTTGACGATAAACCTCTTCGGCTTGGGTGAAGCGCTTGGCTCGGTGATGCTGAACAGCGAGTTGGAGAGCTTCAGGAATTTTATTCATGACATATACAATTATTTTTTATTTAATATGTCTTTTGTTCCTATACCTGCGAGGAACTCAAGTTTCTGGAAATTCTAACTGAATTCGGTTAAAATCGACTGAAATGCTGATTTTAAGTTCGTTAATTGCAATAAAGACTATTACCCAGAGTTTTAATTGACAGGTAGCAAACAGCACAGAACTGTATCCTGAGTTGATGATTAAATATTGTAAAAATTTATTACGGAAACAGTTATTTGAGATCAAAACAATGTAATTTGCGTGAAGCGCCGAAGGCTCAAATGAGCAGAGAGCCTTCGGCGATTTATGAATCTAGTAGGCTTTCGAGCCTAACTCTACTTGCAAGAGTTAATACTCTTTGTGAGTAGAGTTTAATTATTTGCTGCTAGCAGAAACTGCCAATGAGTTAGCAGAAGAAGAATTAACAGTGGTATCAGCGAAACTGAATACTTCAGCTAGGGTGTTGTTACCGGATGCAGTAGCTTGACCTTCAGCGGTAGCTACAGAACCTACGAGCTTAGAGGATGTTTGAAAAGTCGGAAAGGGTGTAAAAAAGCTCTCTCAGTATAAGCTGTGAATAGATAATAGACAGCACCGAGAGAGTAACATGAGTAAAGCATACCCCAGCAACCTGACCCGCGCCCAATATGAATTTCTG
>NZ_JBGTFY010000300.1:0-19015 GCF_041747015.1 Nostoc sp. | reverse complement strand
GGGTAGTGGTAATGGTACAGTGATTTTCCAGAATTTAGCAGATATCCAACTGGAAAAATTACTAGCACGGGGTTGCGATTTGCTGCATGATTATTTGCAGACTAACCAGAAGCTAATGAAAAGCGATCGCGGAGCGTTAGCGAGTCCGCGAGCGTCTGGCTCCGCCAACGCCAGGGGCGATCGCGCCTTGTGTTCTGGTAGATGATGGAGAAGAATGATGAAAGGCGTTATACAGCAGTTTTCTTTTGCATGAAGTACAAAGTTACAGGTTTGGAGGCAGGAGGTAGAAACTCTTTATATCTGATGCGTGAGTCTTGGATTTTGTACCTCACTTACTTGCAAACTGCTGTATATATTAATTATCTATCCAAATAATCCTAACTCATGCAAAAAATCGTATCCGATCCAAAAATAATGATGGGCAAACCTGTCATTTCAGGAACTCGTATTACAGTTGAATTAATTCTCGAAAAGCTTGCTGCGGGTGAAACACCTCAGCAAATAATCGAAGCGCATCCGCGACTTAGCGATGAAGGAATTAAAGCAGCTTTGGCATTTGCGGCTCAAGCTTTGCGGTATGATGTGGTTTATCCAACGATTGAGAAAGCTTCTTGAAGTTTTTAGGAGACGAAAATTTAGATTGGCAAATTGTTGAACGTCTGCGGCTGGATGGTCATGAAGTTTTGTATGTTGTGGAAATGGAACCAGGAATTCCTGACGATGAAGTTTTGAACTTGGCTAATAATGAAAGTGCAATTTTGTTGACATCAGATAAAGATTTTGGTGAGTTAGTTTTCCGTTTGCATCGAATTGCGGCAGGTGTGGTGTTAATTCGGTTATTCGGTTTATCTTCAAATGATAGAGCAGAAATTATTGCTAATGGCATTAATGAACACGCAGATGAATTATTAGGAGCTTTTACTGTTATTTCATCTAAAAGTATTCGCATTCGTAAAATAACGTAAATTTTAGATGCGATTGGTGATGGAATAAACAGTGTGATCTGTTAAAGCTTTAAGGTATGTTAAGAATGTCGAGGATAACGTTGCTGTCTACCAAGACGGTCATGGATTTTCGTCGCTACGGGTGAGGGTTATAATTTGTTCGGTAGTGAGGTTTCCAGCAGCGCAACCCCGCATGGTGTCAATCCAGGTTGAGATTTTATCGGTAGGTTGTATTTTCTTGAGGTAGAGACGATCACCTTCGATTTCAAATGCTAATTCTACGTCAGGAGAAATGTTTAGCACCTCTCGGATTTGAGCAGGGATGGTAATCTGACCGTCAGGTGTAATCCGCATAGTGTGTTTGTTGTTCAAGCGTTCTTATGTCTTTATATTAATATCGTCGTAGACATCGCCTTCCATTACCCAACCTCAAGCCGTTGTTTCAGAATCTACGGCAGGAAAACCAGCCAGGAATCATAGACAAAGCCGTACATCTTGGTAGCATTGAGTAAAGTACCCGTCAGCAAGAGAGCGAGGGCGATGTACGCAACCGTCACACAACCACTGACTTTTGAAGAATTTCTTGCCTGGGACGATAGTTCAGGCAGAGAGTTTGAGCTATCGGATGGGATTCCCGTGCCATTATCAGAACCAAATGCAAATCATGAGGATTTGATCGAGCGACTGTGTGCTTACTTAGAAAATCACTGCCAAGAAAATGACCTGCCTTACGTATCGCGCCAGTCTAAGCAGGTTCGGCTCAAAACAGCACCAGGCGAAAAGGAAAAAAGCCGGAAAGCAGATATTGTCATATTTGCAAGAGTTGAATGGCAGAGGATGAAAACTATCTCTAGTTCTGCTGCTGCATATATTCCACCACCCGGAATCATTGGGGTCGTTAGCAATAACTGGAAGGACGACTATCTGACAAAACTTGCTGAATATGTTGGCGTAGCGTCTCGTTGGCGTAGCCTCTCGAAGAGAAGAGAAGACTTGGGCGTTTTCGAGTACATCATTGTAGACTATGCTGCTTTTGGTGGCATTCGGTTCATTGGCTCTCCCAAGCAGCCAACCATTACGATCTACCAACTTGAAGGTGCAGAGTATTTACCCCCAAAGGTGTTTCGAGGGCAGGATCGAATTGATTCTAGATTGTTTCCGAACATTCCCTTAACGGCTGAACAGATTTTTGCAATGAGTTGCTGATTAGCAATGAAGAAATTTATCGAACAGAATTCAGGAGTGCTGGGTACTGGTAGGGAGTTATTAATCTCCCCCAGCCCCTCTCCTCCTTTCTACCGTCAAACAGCAAAATCACTGCGTCGGTAGTTTCGGGTGTGTAGTCGAATATTTTGCTACGATGCCAGAAATCTCAGGGTTGTAAAGCCTCAGATAATTCCAGTAGTTGCCAAATACTTGACGTACATAATTTTTGGTTTCATCGAAGGGAATTTGTTCAACAAACTCATCTGGATCTTGGGTAGTTAGAGTTTGCAGCCATTTGGAAACATTGCCGGGGCCAGCATTGTAACTGGCGATCGCTAGCAAGGAGTTATTGTTATATTGCTCATGGGTATGATCCAAATACCATGTACCCAGCATGATGTTTTCGTTAGGATTTTCTAAATTTATTGTTTTGCTATCCAACTTGATTTGTGGAGCGATCCATTTGGCTGTACTCGGCAACACCTGCATTAAGCCAGTAGCATCAGCGACAGATTTAATTTTTGGTTGAAACCGTGACTCTTGACGGATTAAGGCAGTAACCAACAGGGCATTAAGTTGACGCTCAGTAGACCACTTTTGAATCTCTCGGAGATAGGGAAATGGATAACGGGCTTGCCAGTAGGTAATCTGTTTACTAAGAGCCTGATATTGGGCAAGTTCAGCTGGTATTTCCCGATCTTCCAATTTAGAAATCTTATCAATTCCTAAGAGATTTTCTCCCCTTGCCAATTGCATCAACCCTTCAGTAAATTGCTCTGCTACCGTTGGCTGAATTTTATTTTGAAATTCTGTTTGCCATTGTAACCAAGCATCGCGGTCTTGACCCAGTAGATACAATTCTTTAAAAGTTTCAGAACCAGCAGGCGGTAGTGGACGCTGGGGTGTGATTACTTCTGGGTTCATGACGCGCACGTTGTCAAAGTTGCCGACATTTAGCCCCAACATCGTTGCCGATCGCCACGCATAGTAAGAGTAGGGAAACTGGCTAATCACATACTCATAAGCAGTTTTAGACTCCTGTTGTTTCCCTAGTAAAGCTGCCCATTTGCCTACCCAAAAGCCTGCTCTCGGAGCCAAAATACTATTGGGGTTATTGCTAACAATTGGTTCCGCCCATTGCCAAGCACCAACGTAATCTTTAGCTTTGGCTTTATCTTGGGCGATTTTCCAGCGATACTCTGCCGCTTCATTAGAATTGCCGTATTTGGCTATGAGTAATTGCCACGCTGCGCTAGCTGACTTTTGATCCTTGAGGGCTTGGAGAGTTTTGGCTTTTTGTACCAGTGCAGTCCCAGCTTGTTTGGGAAATTTATTAATTACCTGCTCAAGATAGGGTAAGCCGTCTTTAGAAGTTTTTGCGGTTTCTGCTAACCGCAGTAGTGCAGTTCCAGTTTCCTCAGTATTGGGAAATTGCTGCACTAATTGTTTATAGGTGGCAATCGCTTTTTCTTTATCTTTGCCCCCTATCTGTAAGCCCCGTGCGGTACGGTAGAAATTGCGGGATGTTTTGGGTGCTTTGGCATAAGCATTCGCCGCTTTGAGAAATTGATTATTTTCCCAATAGCCTGTACCAATGAGTTCCCAGTCTTCAGGTTTCAGGGTAGAGTTTTTTACCAACTGATCTAAAACGCCCACTATACCTGGTTGATCGTAAGCATATTTTGCCAAAATTAACTGTAATTTCGGCTGATTGGGATTTTCTTGCAACCGGTTACGGATAATTTCCCAAGTTAGTGGGTTGGCAGGAAATTGAGCGATCGCAGTTTCTTGTTGCTTCGGTTGGGCAATCAGATATAGTGCTTTCACTGTGGCCGCTTCTTTGGGATACAGTCTCAGCACATTTTGCCTGAGATCCGAAGCTTTGCCGTCTTCGCCCAGGATATCCTGCGCCTGTGCCTGTCTCAGTAAAATGTAGGGCGCGAGAATGGAATAGTCTTTATCGAGTCCTTCGAGTAAAGTCAGGGCTTTTTTGGCTTGGGTTCTTTCAATGTAATCACTCGCCAAAAGATAACGAGCGCGATTTCGGTCTGGCGAAGGGGACTGCCCTGCGATCGCTGCTAGTTTTGCCGCCCGTTCTGGCAAAGATTCTGAAATCAGTGGAAAGACGGCTGATTGGGCAATGCTAGCATCTGATGTTTGCTCTGCTTGATTCTGACCCAGTTTGAGCCATTGCCCCAGAGATTTGCCAATCTCAGGTGCTGATACCATTGCCCCAGTTAAAAAGGCAAACAGTGCCGCACCCGCAATTATCGAAATTTGCTTTTTCTGTAGTTTCTTCAGCATGAATACCCGCTGAAAAGTTCCGGTGAATTTCTTGAAACTCTAACACTCCTAACCATCAGTGTGTCCAATTTTTAATTTTAGATTTTTAATTTTATGTAGAAAAATACTAATTTTCAATCCTAAAGTTGGCAGTATTGAGTAAATAGCACATATTAGATGCTATTACATCTATCTTGGGTATATTATAAATGCAGTTCGTCGCCACCAATTATGCAGTAAAAACCCAATCCCCAGTCCTTCTTACGTATGATGATTTGTTGCCATTAGCTTGATCATTTGCAGACAATCACAAGCGATCGCATTTTCTGGGTTAAACTTGATTGCTTGTTGCCAAGATGCGATCGCTTCCGGGAATTCTCCTTGCAATGCCCATAGTTTACCAGCCAATGCATGGAAGTCTGCATTGCTGGAATATAAAGCTAAAGCTTGATTGTTGTGCGCTGCTGCTTCTGAATAAAGTTCTTGTGATAATAAATCTAGTCCTTCTCTGTGATACCAGATAGCTTGGTCATGCAGACGGAGCAAGTCAGATAAGTCTACCTTGCAGCGTTTGCAAGTTGGGGGAGATAAGATAGTAGATTCTTCCGTGTAATCATTATTCCTCTGCTCAAGAGATCCTTTGTTCCCCTTTGTCGGACGATAAATTGCTTCACAAACAGGACATTTCATAGCTGTCTCATATAGATAATGTTTACAATGCCCAATGCCCAATGCCTAATTCGTACTGATATAGTAAAGAAAATCTTCCAGTTCTGCTTGTAACTGGGGTAATTCTGCACTATTGTTAGCGATCGCATCTTCAATCTTGGCTAATAAGTCTTGTAATTCCTCCGCTTGTTCTTCGTCTACAGTCAGAAGTGCTTGCCCCGCGCTCTCTAAAAGTGCTGCCAATTCTGGAGCGATTTCTCCGGCATCGCTGACATCTTCGGCGGAGATTTCAATTGTTTCATCACTTTCAAATAATGATTCTAAATCAGCCCTTGCTTGCTTTAATTCATGGCTGGAAAGTTTGTGTATTCCTGCATTATTTACTACTAGCGTCCCTTGTTGTCCTTTGCCTTTCTCGGTGGTGGTGACGGTGAGAATGCCATTTAAATCAAAGTCAAAGTGAACTTCGACTTGAATTCCTCCTGCTGGTTTGAGTGGCAAGTTCTCCACTCTAAAGGAACCTAAAGGAACATTTTCTTCGGCCATTGCATTTTCTCCCTGAAAAACTTCGATTTCCACTGCATCTTGTTCGTCAAACAAGGTGGAATAAACATGAGAACGGGAAACGGGAACAACGCTATTGCGGGGAATAATCACACTGAAGTAACCAGGCATAATACCCATTTGTGTAGGCACAGCCGCAGCAATGCCGAGGGAATGGGGAATCACATCGACAAGAATAGCGTCCACGGATTCACCTACTAGCACCCCAGCTTGCAAAGCTGCACCTAATGCCACACAAAGGTCTGGTTGAATGCCATCGGTGGGAGTTTGTCCCAAATGCTCGGCGATCATTTCTTGCACCAAAGGAATGCGTGTGGAACCACCAACTAGAATAACCCGGTCAATGTCCTCGGTTTCCAAGTTAGCGTCTGTTAGGGCGCGATCAATTGCCTCTAGGGTTTCTGTCAATAGTGGACGAATCAATTTTTCAAAATCGGCTCGCGCTACTTCTGTCTCTAAATGTAGTGCAGTCTTACCTTTACTACCCAAAAAAGCTTCCCGGACTGTGGCAAAGGCGTGGGAACTCAGGTCAATTTTTACCTGCTCTGCGGCTCGGAGGAGACGCGCTTGAGTGCCAGCATCATCTGGTAGTTCTACACCATGCTCTTTGCGGAACAAATCTGCTAGATGGAGTTGCAAAAGCCTGTCGAAATCGTCTCCACCCAAGCGGTTATTGCCATGACTAGCTAATACTTCTGTGACTTCGCCTGTAATTTCGACTACCGACACATCAAAAGTACCACCTCCCAAGTCATAAACTACAACCTTTTCTGTTTCTTGCGATCGCAAATCATAAGTTAAAGCTGCCGCCGTTGGTTCGTTGATAATTTGCAGTACTTCCAAACCAGCGATCTCGCCAGCCGTTTTAGTTGCTTGTCGTTGAGCATCTGTAAAATAAGCTGGAACCGTAATCACTGCTTGGGTAATTGTTTCTCCCAAAACATCCTCAGCCCGTTGTTTCAGAGCGCGGAGAATAATCGCCGAAACTTCATGAGGTAAGTATTCTTTATCTCCTAAAGTGGTTTTGTGGTCAGTTCCCATCCAGCGCTTAATTGACTTCACAGTGCGTTCTGGAGCCGCTGCATACTGACGGAGTGCTTCGCGTCCCACCAACAATTTACCCGTATCGCTAAACCCCACACAGGAAGGTAAAATCAGGTCGCCATCTTCTCCTGGCAATACTCGTACCTGTCCGTTTTCAACAATTGCCACTTCGGAGTTTGTTGTACCTAAATCAATACCAACTGCTTTCATAAAATTTAATATTCAAAAGTTATTTGCCTTTAGCCCTAGCTGTGTAACCTATATTCCGTAGGTGCGATCGCGCAGAGTGTTCTGTAGGCGATGCTTATACGCAAAATCAAAATATCGTATTTTTGAAGCATGACAGCTTCACCACTTAGATACAAGAGTACAAGATATTGACGCTGCGGTATAGTCGCAAGTAAATGTGATCAAATGGGACTAGTGCTAATGGCATCGCTAGACCTGAAGAGCAAGCTGAATGAATTGCTGGCTGTGGGGTAAAGGCATTCATTACAGGCGAAGGCAGGCGAGATCATCGCATAGCATTTTTGGAGCGATACCTACGGTGGTAACAGAGCTTGCCGTTGGCGCAGCCTCTCGTAGAGAAGTGCAGGCTACACCTACGCGTAGTAGCATTTTCGGAGCGATCGACCGTATCAAGGTTGTTTGTTAGAACCGAGAGGTTACTAACGGCGGGTGAAGCGGAATATTATACTGGTTCACTTATTGGTGAGGCAGTTCTTAAAAGTCTTTTCTTAGTAGCAAGCGGTTATGTTTGGAAGCCCTATGAAGGTGAAGTCTATAAACCGCTAATGGCATCGCCAGACCTGAAGAGCAAGCCGAATAAATTGCTGGCTGTGGGGTAAAGGCATTCATTAAAAGCGATGCCTACGCATTTGCTATTTCACTAACCACATAAATCGACGGATGCAAAAAATCTAACATTTAATAACCCGCAACTTGGGTTACTACTCAAGATGTAATAAGCATTAGGGTAGCACAGCTAGGTGTGCTACCCTACTAATCACCTGTATTCCACTATTATATGAAAGTCTCAGGTTACGAAATCTACATTACTTAGTAATGATTTAGGTTAATGCCAGCTTCTTTTGCCATTGCTTCTAACCCTTTAGTTTCTAGGGATTTGATTGCTTTAGTACAAATCTTTAATTTCACCCAGCGATTTCCAGCTTGCCACCAAACACGTTTGGTTTGCAGATTGGCGTGCTGAAGGCGTTTAGTACGGCGGTGGGAGTGGGAAACAGCAAAGGCGTTATTTGCCTTCTTACCAGTTAGTTGACAGCGACGAGACATAGAAAGTATCTCCAGGTTCTTATTTTAATGCAGCCTTTCCATTTTAGGTGTTAGACAACAGAAGTGGGGATTGGGGAGTAAGGAAATGAGGAAGCAAGGGGATCGGATGAGAAATAACCCCTAACTCCTAACTTCCCACTCAGCACGGGCTGAACGCCCCGCTACCGCTAACAGCACTCAGCACTATTTACTAGCTTGTTCCGTCAACTTGGTGAGTACCTCATTTGATCGCTCGACGAAGGATTTCATTCCCTCAGCATCAAATCCTTTCTGAGACATCAGCGCTAAATCGTAGACGTGTTGGCAAATCAAGTTCACTAAGTGATCTGTAGGCGATTCACCATCACCTTGAATGATACTACCTTGGCTAAGATGGGCTAAATTTTGAATCAGCGGATGAGCAGTATTCACCACCAAAATGTGGTCTTCGGGAAACTCTGCTGACTGCTGCTGCATCATGGCGTTCATTTCTCGCATCCGGCGGAGAATCTCTGGTAGAAGCACGATCGCAGGCGGTGTACCTTGAGGATCGTCTGATTTCAAAGCTTCGGTGCGGATGTTGAGTTTGGGTTTGTTGAGGGATTTCTCAAATAACTCTTTGATCGTCTCACTCCGGGTTTTGTTTGTCTTGGGATCAACAATTTCCGTAGCTTTGTCTTGTTCTAAGAGGGTATTATCTAAATCTGAGTCTACCCGCGTAAATTTGACATCTTGATATTCCCGCTCTAGAAAGTTGATAAAGTGGGTGTCGATGAAGGAGTCCATAAACAGGACTTCCAAGCCTTGATTTTTGTGTAGTTCTATATAAGTGGCTTGGGTTGCTCCATCGGTGCTGTAGAAAACCCGGTTTTCGTTACGTTCTTTGTTACGTTCTAGATACTCTTTCAGCGTGGTGTAAGGAGCGCTAGGTGCTGAAAAATCAGGACTGGGTGAAGTAGGAATGACATCTTGCCAAGCATCCCCGTCTGAAGACTGGACTTCAACCACTGGAGTTTCAGCAGCAGGTTTTTCTGTCAGCTTGGCGGTGGTGCGGAAGACGATAATATCTTCGATTTGTTTTTTGAATTTCTCGTCGTTGAGAACGCCGAATTTTACAAAAGTACCAAGATCCCTCCAGGCGCTAATGTATTCTTCACGATTATCGCGGAAAAGTTCTTTAAGGCGATCGCCTACTTTTTTGGCAATGTAATCACCGATTTTCCGCACGGTGCGATCGCCTTGCAAGGCACTGCGCGATACATTTAAAGGAATGTCGGTGCTATCAAGCACACCCCGCATTGGAGTCAGAAATTGCGGAATTATTTCTTCGCAGTTGTCGCTAACAAAAACTTGATTGCAAAATAGCTTAATCTGCCCTTTGGTAACATCTACATCCGGCCTCATTTTAGGAAAATACAGAATGCCGTTGATGATAAAGGGATAGTCAGTATTTAGATGTACCCATAATAGCGGCTCTTCCTGAAAAGGATACAGGTAGCGGTAAAATTCCAAATAATCTTCTTGAGTTAGATTACTTGGAGAATCTCGCCACGGTGCTTTTTGCTTATTTAATACTTCGCCATCTAATTTAATCGGTACTGGCAAAAAGTCGCAGTAGGTCTTGACAAGATTCTTAATTCGTGCTGATTCTAGAAATTCTTCCTCTTCTCCTTGCAAGCTGAGAGTAATAGTAGTACCGCGAGTTGTCCGGGGCGAATCTTCTAAGGTGAATGCCGGGGAACCATCGCAAGTCCAGTGAACCGCCTGCGCTCCTTCTTGGTAGGAGAGGGTATCAATCTCGACCTTTTGCGCCACCATGAAGGAAGAGTAGAAACCAAGACCGAAGTGGCCAATAATTGGTTGATCTGATTTGCCTTCATACTTATGAATAAATTCTTCAGCACTAGAAAAGGCAACCTGATTGATATATTTCTTAACTTCTTCTGCGGTCATCCCGATACCGTTATCGGAGATAGATAAGGTTTTGTTATTTTTGTCAATGGCAAGTTCAATTTCCGGTTCGCCGATATCTCCAGCGTAATCTCCGGCGCGGGATACCATTTTCAGCTTTTGGATGGCGTCTACAGCGTTAGATACCAGTTCCCGCAAGAATATTTGGTGGTCTGAGTAGAGCGACTTCTTAATGATCGGGAAAATATTCTCAGTATGAATACTGATAGTGCCTTGTTCTAGCATGATTGGTAATCTTTGATGTTAGTATCTGAAATAATGATAATGGCTAATACAGCCCAGTCTGCTGTTTTCTAGGATAAACCCGGAGAACACAGAAGAGCATGATAACAATTAGGATTTTAAAAGCATAGCTTAGGCGATGTCTACGACGGGCTGCGCCTACGCTCGTTTTTTGAGTATTGTTTGCCCCCATAGTGCGATTCGGATTTCCCAACTCCTGAGTTTCAACGCAGTTCTATTAGTCTAGTTAAGGCTGCTGGCTACGCATTACTGAAATTCTTTTCTAACACCAAAAAATAGTGGTATGGGTAAGTAGGATCGATAAATTCTTGCTTGACAGTTAACCCAGCTTTAGCAACAGAGTTTAAAATTCGCTTTTTGGGATATCCTTTCAAACCCATTTCCCAGTAATGTTCGTCGCATACTGGCTCTGTACTCCAGAATTTTGGCACATTGATTAAGAAATGCCTTGGTCTGCCTGAAAAAGAGGTTCTGATCTGAAATGCCAAGTATTCGGTGCAATAGGGAATCGAAATCACCAAAAATTTCTTTGTTGCAATGCTAAGTTTTTTCAGTACTTCTTCTGACTGTTCATAAGGTAAGTGTTCCAGCACTTGAAACAGAACGATCGCATCAAATTTATCTTTTGGCAAATAAAAATCTGTTGTTAGATCCAAAATTATTTCTGGTTTGAGGTTGGGATCAACATCAGCAGTAGTGACGTTGTATCCATTATTATTCAGAATGTCTGTTAACAGAGAATTAAAAATCCCAATTTCCAGAACGTTTTTTACCTGATTACCTAGCGAAAAAATTAGACGCACCTGGTGGTGGTAACTGACGAGCCGATTTTTTGATAAATATTCCGAATTTCTAATATCTAAGGAGGTGATGAGTTGCATAAACAATGCCTACTTAACCTGATGGACTGACAAATGTGGTGGGTATACAACTACATAATTCCCAGAAAAATAGTTAAAGTAACAGCACCTTAACCCGATGATTAGAAGTCGCACGCTTTTCTTCTGTGGTTGCCGCTGCGCGAACGGGTGATGCTCGTTCTGACGCGGGAACCTCCGCAACGCACTGGCTCGACTATACAAACTTTCCTCCACCTCCGCAGACTAAGCTTTTGAAACCCGCAGGTGGGTTTTGCCTGTGTAGCCAAACCAGTACAGTCTTTTTGGTTTCCCCATGAGCAACTAACTGGCGTGCGAATTTTATTTACCAGGGCTATGTAGCAATTTGTGGTACTGACACCTTCACCAGCACTTTTTTGTTAAAAGACAGACCGTTTTCATTTTTGTCAATGATAATCGTGTCTCCAGAGATAAAAGTATTCTCCAATAATTTGGTGGCGAGGGGGTTTTCTACTTCTCGCTGAATTGCGCGTTTGAGTGGGCGGGCACCGTAAACTGGGTCATAGCCTGATTCGACAAGGTAATCACAGGCAGATTGGGATATCTCAAAGAAGATTTTTTGCTCTCGCAGGAGACTTTCTACCCGCTTGAGTTGAATGCGGATGATCTGCCGCATTTCTGTGCGATTTAAGGTATGGAAGAGAATAATATCATCAACGCGGTTGAGAAATTCTGGGCGGAAATGCGATCGCAAGTTTTCCATTACTCGCTTCCGCATTGTTTCATACTGGGAATCATCACCAGCTACATCTAAAATATGTTCGCTACCAATGTTACTGGTCATGACAATGACACTGTTACGAAAATCTACCGTCCTTCCCTGAGAGTCAGTAATTCTCCCATCATCTAACACCTGCAATAAAATATTAAACACATCTGGGTGCGCTTTTTCCACTTCATCCAGCAGCACCACAGAATAAGGACGGCGGCGAACCGCCTCGGAAAGTTGACCACCTTCTTCATAGCCTACATATCCTGGAGGTGCTCCTACAAGGCGGGAAACTGAGTGTTTTTCCATGTACTCAGACATATCCAAGCGCACTAAGGCCTCATCAGAATCGAAGAGAAACTGAGCTAAAGCCCGGGCGAGTTCGGTCTTGCCGACACCTGTGGGTCCCATGAACAAAAATGAGCCAATGGGACGAGAGGGGTCTTTCATCCCCGCACGGGCGCGACGAATTGCGGCTGCTACTGCTTCTACAGCCTCTTCTTGCCCAATAACTCGTTCATGCAAATGACTTTCTAGTTGCAGTAATTTTTGCCGTTCCGATTCCAACAGGCGATTGACGGGGATTCCTGTCCATTTGGCGACGATTTCGGCAATATCAGCTTCGGTAACTTGTTCTCGCAGCAGCGTGGAACCTTGGTTTTGAATTTCTAAAAAGTTCGCTTCTTTGGCTTCGCGATCGCGTTGTACTCCTTCCAATTTGCCATACTTCAGTTGTGCAGCTTTATTCAGGTCATAAGCACGTTCCGCCTGTTCAATTTGGACTCGCAAGGCATCTTCTTCTTTCTTTAAGGCGCTTATCGCCTCCAATAGCTGCTTTTCACCTTGCCATTGCTCATTGAAAATCTGCTGTTTCTCTGTTAAATTGGCGATTTCTTGCTCAATTCGTTCCAAACGTTCTCTCGTTTGGGCAGTACCCTTCTCTTCACCAGCTAATGAGAGCTTTTCCATTTCTAACTGCATGATGCGGCGATCAATGGTTTCCAATTCTGCCGGTTTGGAGGTAATCTCCATTTTCAACTGTGCTGCTGCTTCATCGACCAAATCAATGGCTTTATCTGGCAAAAAGCGATCGCTAATATAACGCGCTGACAGAGTTGCGGCTGCTACCAAAGCCGAATCAGAAATTTTGACATTGTGATGGACTTCATAGCGTTCTTTCAATCCGCGCAGAATGGAAATAGTGTTTTCCACACTTGGTTGATCGACAAATACTTGCTGGAAGCGGCGTTCTAGAGCAGCGTCTTTCTCAATGTGTTTACGGAACTCATCAAGGGTAGTCGCACCAATACAACGCAGTTCTCCCCGCGCCAACATTGGTTTGAGCAGATTTCCGGCATCCATCGCCCCTTGTTGATTGGAACCGGTGCCGACTACGGTGTGCAGTTCATCAATAAACAGCACAATATCACCGTTAGATTCAGTAACTTCCTTGAGAACTGCTTTGAGGCGTTCTTCAAATTCACCTCGTAATTTTGCTCCAGCAATTAAACTACCGATATCTAACGAGATCAACTTGCGGTTTTTCAGAGATTCGGGAACGTCACCGTTTACCATCCGTTGCGCTAAAGCTTCAGCGATCGCTGTTTTACCTACCCCAGGTTCACCAATTAATACAGGGTTATTTTTGCTACGACGAGACAAGACTTGAATTACCCGCCGAATTTCATCATCCCGCCCAATTACCGGGTCAAGTTTTCCAGCTTTTGCCTGTTCTGTCAAATCTCGGCCAAATTTTTGTAAGGCTTCATAGCGGGATTCTGGGCTTTGATCTGTTACCTTTTGGCTACCGCGAATGGCTTTGATAGTAGTTTCTAGCTTTGCTGTATCGGCGTTAAAGCTTTTGAGGATCTTTCGGCCAATGCGATCGTCTTCAGCAAAAGCCAAGAGGATGTGTTCTACGGAAATGTAGGAGTCTTTCATCCTGGCTCTAGCTTCTTCAGCTCGGTCTAGTAAAACATCTAAACTGCGACTAAGGTAGAGCTGATCGCTTTTACCAACTTTGGGCTGACGTTGGATAAAAGCTTCGAGTTGCTGTTGGAAGTGGATTGGATCGACCTCAGATCGAGCCAGAATACGTATTGCTAGACTAGTGGGTTCTTCTAAAAGGGCAATAATTAAATGTTCAACATCTAGTTGCTGTTGTTGATAAGCACGGACTATATCCTGAGATTTGACAATTGCTTCCCAGGCTTTATCAGTAAATTTATTTGGATCTGTAGGTTGCATCTTTAGAATTTTGGATTTTGAATTTTTAGTTTAGGGATTGGGGATTGGTAATTGATGATAGTTTGAATCTATTACCTATTTTCTAATTTAAAACGAAAATACTGTTCTGAGCGGACTTTGCCAAATGGTACTGTTGGAGCGATGTCTATTAGTGTTGCTCATCAACGACAGCATGGGAGTAATACTAATAGAATTTACGCACAGAAGATCCCCTAACCCGCCTAAAAAGAAGAGGCAAAAAGCGAAAAGTCTCGCGTATCCGGGTAACAAAAGGGCGAAACGCGAATTTGCGGGAAGAATCAATCTCCCCGCATCTGGTTCAGCGTTTTAAGACATCGGTGTGGATTTTCCTACAGCTAGGGACTTTGATAGAGTTCTGCACTACTGAAGCTCAGATCCATCACCGATATTTCTGCTTTGAGAATTACTGACTCACAAGTTGCTCTTGTGATTCCTGTTTTACCGCTGATCCTTGATTTCCCAGTTGAATCAGTTCAACTTTATACCCATCTGGATCTTCCACAAAAGCAATTACTGTCGAACCATGTTTCATCGGGCTGGCTTCCCGCACAATTTTACCGCCCTGATTGCGGATTTCTTCACACTTAGCGTAAATATCATCAACGCCAAGGGCAATATGACCATAAGCATTACCCAATTCGTACTTTTCCACTCCCCAGTTGTAGGTTAGTTCGATCACGGCGTTGTCGCTTTCGTCGCCGTAGCCAACAAAAGCCAGGGTAAATTCTCCCCCTGGATAATCTTTTCGGCGCAATAATTTCATTCCTAGAACTTCACAGTAGAACTTTAAGGACTCTTCAAGGTTGCCCACCCGCAGCATTGTATGTAGTAATCGCATATTGACCTTTTGTTTTTACTCTGTTGAGTATTGCTTTCTGCCAACATTTTACCGAAGAAGAATTCAGGAGCCGAAATTCTGAATGGATTCTGTGCGACTAGATTTAAAATTTTGAAAGTTCCGAGTTCAAAGAGTCAACGACCGAGTTCAAAGAGTCAACGACCGAGTTCAAAGAGTCAACGACCGAGTTCAAAGGCTCAACGACCGAGTTCAAAGGCTCAACAACCGAGTTCAAAGAGTCAACGACCGAGTTCAAAGGCTCAACGACCGAGTTCAAAGAGTCAACGACCGAGTTCAAAGAGTCAACGACCGAGTTCAGAGGCTCAACGACCGAGTTCAAAGGCTCAACGACCGAGTTCAGAGGCTCAACGACCGAGTTCAGAGCTATTAATGAATAGAAGAAAGACTAATTTTGATACCGCTAATCTCAATCCTTGAGCAAAGCGCTTTGACCTAATGACTGGAAATATTCTTTAATCTCAGCCAAGAAAGTCTCTTAACCGCCTATGCTAACGATTGGGTTAGGCCGCTGGACTGTATGCGTAACACACTCTAACAAAGGACAGAATACAGATGAGTAAATTTCTAGATACTGCAATTGAAGCGATCGCAGCCCGCGAAATTCTTGATTCACGCGGTAGACCGACAATTGAAGCCGAAGTGCATTTAGCCAACGGTGTTGTCGGACTGGCGCAGGTTCCCAGTGGTGCCTCAACTGGTACTTTTGAGGCTCACGAACTACGTGATGGCGATAAAAGCCGTTATGGGGGCAAAGGCGTACTCAAGGCAGTCCAAAACGTTAAAGAAGCGATCGCGCCCCAATTGGTAGGCTTGGATGCCCTCAACCAAGAACTCCTAGACCGCACAATGATTGCTACAGATGGTTCTGACAATAAATCCAACTTGGGGGCTAATGCGATTTTGGCAGTTTCCCTAGCAGCAGCTAAAGCTGGTGCTGAGTCTCTAGCAATTCCCCTGTATCGCTACTTGGGTAGCCCTTTAGCGAATTTGCTCCCAGTGCCGTTGATGAATGTGATTAACGGTGGCGCACACGCATCAAACAACGTAGATTTTCAAGAGTTTATGATTGTCCCAATTGGCGCAACTTCCTTCCGGGAAGCATTGCGCTGGGGTGCAGAGGTGTTTGCTACCCTCAGTCAAGTATTAGATGAAAAGGGTTTGCTGACTGGTGTAGGCGATGAAGGCGGCTTTGCCCCTAACCTAGAGTCCAATCAGGTGGCTTTAGAGCTGCTGGTTGCTGCCATTCAGAAAGCTGGTTACAAGCCAGGGGAACAAGTAGCTTTGGCATTGGATGTGGCGGCTAGTGAGTTTTACAAAAATGGGCAATATGTCTACGATAGTAAACCTCACACCCCGGCTGAGTTCATTGATTACTTGGCTCAACTGGTTGACCAGTATCCCATTGTGTCAATTGAGGATGGCTTGCACGAAGAAGACTGGCAAAGTTGGCAATTGCTGACCGAGAAGTTAGGTTCGCGGGTGCAATTGGTAGGGGATGACTTGTTTGTAACTAACGTCACTCGCTTGCAAAGAGGCATCCAGGAAAAAGCAGGTAATGCCATTTTGATTAAACTCAATCAAATTGGTTCTCTCACCGAAACCTTAGAAACGATCGATTTGGCAAATCGCAACAGTTTCCGTTCAGTAATTAGCCATCGTTCCGGTGAAACCGAAGATACAACGATCGCTGATTTAGCTGTAGCAACCCGTGCCGGTCAAATTAAAACAGGTTCTCTCTGTCGCAGCGAACGAGTAGCAAAATATAATCGCTTGCTGCGAATTGAAGATGAACTAGGCGATCGCGCCGTTTATGCTGGTGCTGTAGGTTTAGGGCCTAAGTAGGGACTGAAGACTAGGGACAATGGGGAGAATGGGGACAAGGAATTATTGAAGAAGTCTCTCCTTTATCTCCTCCCCATGCCCAATGCCCAATGCCCAATGCCCAATGCCCAATGCCCAATGCCCAATGCCCAAAGCCCAATGCCCAATGCCCAATTAGGGATAAAACCCCAATTTGGGCAACCCTAAAGTTTCATCCCAGCCCATCATCAGGTTTAGACACTGAATTGCTTGACCTGCCTCTCCTTTAATTAGATTGTCAATTGCTGACATGACAATCACGCGACCTGTGCGTGGGTCAACTTCTAAACCGATGTAACAAAGATTGCTGCTATTAGCCCACTTGGTTTGGGGGTAAACGCCGCTACCGCAGATTTTCACCCAAGGAGAGTTGCGGTAGAAGGCTGAAAAAATCGTGATTAAATCATCTCGCACTAAACCAGGATCGCGCAGTGTGGCATATACCGTTGCCAAAATACCGCGCACCATTGGAATCAGATGCGGTGTAAATTGGATCATGAGTTCGTGACCAGCTAAGTCACTGCAAATTTGCTCAATTTCTGGGGTATGACGATGATGGACGACATTGTAAGCTGCTATGGAGTTGTCTGCCTCAGCTAGTAATAAATTGGTTTGAGCTTGCCGCCCACTGCCAGATGTACCAGATTTGGCATCGATAATAGCTGTTTCTGGTACGATTAAACCTTGCTTTAAAAGTGGCGAAAGTGCAAGGAGACTAGCGGTAGGATAGGAACCAGGACAGCCAACGAGTTGAGCTTCAGAAATGCGATCACGATAAAGTTCTGGTAATCCATAAACTGCTGTAGCTGCAATAATGCGATCGCTTCTCTGTATACCATACCAATTTGTATAAGTTGTTAAATCACTGAACCGATAGTCTGCACTCAAATCTAGTACTTTACATCCTTTTTCCAACAGTTTGGGCGCGATTTGGCAAGCCATACCATTCGGTAAAGACAGGAAAACGACTTCACAGCGATGAGCAATTATTTCTGGTTCCACCGCCTCTATTGGCAGGTTAGCTGCATGAGCCAGATGCGGGTAAATATCTCCAAAAGATTTCCCGATACTGCTCTCACCGCCTAAATAAACCAGTTCGACTTCTGGATGATCCATCAGTAATCGTACTAACTGTACTCCGCCATAGCTCGACGCGCCAACAACCCCAACGGTTACGCGTCTAAATTTGCCCATGATCTGAAATCCTTATCCCATGAATGGTTAATTGGTTCTTAGCTATCAACAATATCAGCGACTAGACGGTACAACGCATAAAACGCCTAAAACCTCTCCACTTTGTTCTGGGGAATGAAAAGTCAAAAGTCCAACAGTTTTTGATACTTATCCCTTGACCATTGACTTCAGAGAATGAGTGTTTAACCTAAACCCCAATTGTAAATTTTTGCCATGTTATGAAATCATTGCTAGTCTACTTCTCTGCCTTATAAAGGAGCTACAATCAAAAAGAAGAAATTGTAAAAAAAATTTACGTTTATAGCTGGAAATCTTTCTGTGTCACAGCCTAATACTACACAAGCTTTTAAATTTGATTCGATTGATGCCGCCTTAGCAGACCTAAAAGCTGGTCGCGTCATTGTAGTTGTAGATGATGAAAATAGAGAAAATGAAGGTGACTTAATCTGTGCTGCCCAATTTGCCACACCCGACATGATTAATTTCATGGCGGTGCAAGCTAGAGGACTGATTTGTTTGGCAATGACTGGCGATCGCCTAGACGAGTTAGATTTACCCTTGATGGTAAGCAACATTACAGATACTAACCAAACAGCTTTCACCGTCAGTATTGATGCCGGGCCAGAATTAGGTGTGACTACTGGCATCTCAGCAGAAGACCGCGCCCGCACTATCCAGGTTACTCTCAACCCAGCGACAAAACCTACCGATTTACGTCGTCCTGGCCATATTTTCCCCATTCGGGCTAAGGAAGGAGGCGTACTCAAACGCGCCGGACATACAGAAGCGGCTGTGGATTTATCTCGATTAGCAGGGCTATACCCATCTGGGGTAATTTGTGAAATTCAAAACCCCGACGGTTCAATGGCGCGGTTGCAACAGTTAATTGAATATGCAAAACGTCACAATTTAAAAATTATTCGTATTGCAGATTTGATCAGTTATCGCCTACAGCACGATCGCTTAGTGTACCGAGAAGTTATTACCAAACTGCCTAGTGAATTCGGTCAGTTTGAAATTTACGCCT
>NZ_JBGTFY010000299.1:0-4247 GCF_041747015.1 Nostoc sp. | reverse complement strand
TTCCCATCCCGAAGATCCAGACTTCCATTCATCTATTCAGGAGAATCTAAAACAGCTTTCTGCTCAGTTGGGATCTCCTTTGGACGAATTATCAGTCATGGAAATATACCAGAATGCGTGCGATCTACTGAGCCACGTTTCTCCATCACCTCTTACTCTTGCCCGCGTTGCAGGAACATTACTGGTCTACCGAGTCAAGGACACAGAACCGGAAGAATTTGAGTGGTTCAGCACCCAAGTGAAACAATGTCTGGACGAAGAAGAAGTTGAAGAGTTGATTGAATCAATACATCGCACAGATGCTTTGTAATCGCTGAAAAAGCGGGAGTCACGCCCACATCGGATACCGCCGCATTATCGAGAGTAATTCCACTGCATTAGCTTGAGGCGTATACACAGTTTCCCCAGACAGCGCAATCACAATCCTTTGCCGCCTCGCCCACTCAAAGGGAGCGATCACAGTAGACTTGGCCTGTTGTGCCTCCGGCTTCCTCCCTTCCTTGCAAGCTGCCACAAACACGGCTTCCGTTGACTTGACTCCCTTCCAAGTGCGTAACGCTTCTTTGAGATAGGCGATCGCACAGTTTTAGGATGAGCCAGTGGCAAAAATAACCTTATTTCTTTAGTTCGGTTCCACTCTCAGATAAAACTGCGTACTCACAAACTTAGTATCTCTCTTGGTTGGATCTACGTTTTCTACTACCTCAGTTTTACCTACAGCAATCAAACCTTGACCGAAAATTTCGCTTGTTGCTGCGTCAAGTTGTTTTTGTGTTGCACCCGTTTGACTCAAATCGATTGACGAAACTTGAGAAATCTTCGGCTTATTCAAAACCAGATTATCTGTGGAGAAGCAAGGAGTTGTGATGCAACGAATGCCATTGTCTTTAACTCCCACAAAAGTACCTTTTGCCGGGGAATTTGTCGCGGCATAGAAGGCTTCTTTAACTCTCAAATTCCCAAACTCACCGAATCCAGGAAATTCCACTGGAACTATGTTACCTCTGAGGATCACACGGCTACCTTCATCATTTTGGATTTTGACCAGTTCGTAAGGCGATACTTTCAGGGAACTCCAATCAATTGCAGACACATAGCATTCGGAGCGAAAAACACCATCTAAGCAAGGAGTAGCTTTCAAGTTGACTTGCTTGATAAAATATCCACCGCATATTGGAGAAGCACATTTGCGAAAATCTCTTCGCGCCATGTAATATCCCCACTGTGGAAACTCTTGGTTTTTGACACTGACTGCAACAGAATCAGTAGTCTCTGGAGCAGAAATATTTTGCGCCGATACTTTGGAGAAAAATCCGTTGGTGACTATTATTGCACCTAATAGAGGAATAATTGAGGCTTTGTAGTTCAATGATTGTTTGTTCATAGTAGTTTTCGATTTTATTTGAGGGTTAAATACCTTTGTTAAAAGCAGAGTTGACAGCATTTCTGGCAAAACCTGACAAAATACCTGTACACAAACTCGTAGTTGGCAAAGTAGATTGGAATACCATAACTCTTACACTACTGACAATAGGTTAAAAAACCTTGCAGGAAACCTTAAAGGAATTTTAAGAACTCATTGTTTTTGCCAACTTTATCCCAGAACCACCTGACTGTACGCCCAATCTCTACATTTAGCCAAAACTGCGATGGCGCGATCGCACAACAACAGCAAAAGCCGACTCAATATTCTGCTTGTAGGCGATCGCCGAATACACAAACTTCAACAGAAATCTTGTGTTACAGTCCGTAAAAGCTCATACTAAAGCTGTATGTGACATAAACCCTCGCTTTCACTAGCCATGCCTCAAGACTTCTCCGGCCAAAATCTCAGAGGTCATTCGTTCAAGGGTCAAGACCTTGTAGGGGGAAACTTTAGCTATGCAGATATTAGAGGGGCAGATTTTAGTGGATCTAATTTGAGAGGAGCGAATTTTACAGGAGCAACAGCAGGGCTATTAATGCGTGAGGTTGTACTTTTAGTAACTATTCCATGTTTGCTATCTTTGCTTGCTGCATTTTCTTCTAGTTTAGCCAGCATAATTGTTTCTACAAATATTGAACCAAATTTTTTTCTATTTCGCGGCAGCATTATTTTGATATTTTTAATTATCCTGTCTATTACCAATACTCAATGCGGAATATTGGCATTTGGAATAGCATTGACAATTATATTAACTGTGACTGCTGCTATAGCTGTGATTGTAACTTTTTTAGGGCAGGTTCAAGGAACTGTTGCTTTAACTTTAGGTATAATTGGTTCTATTGTAATAACTATTGTAAGTGCAGCAACTACGGGAGGGGCTGTTTCTGTAGTAGGTAAGAGTGGAATAATTAGCGTTGCTACTACAAATTTACTGGGAGTTGGAATTGCTATCCGAATTTTTGCTCCCCAAATAACTATTATTAGTATTACAGATTTATTGATTAATGTAATTGCTATTGGATTGGGAATTGGGCAAGGTAGTTACATCATTAACAAAGCATTGGTTGGATCTGAAAAGTTTTCCATTTTACGTCCAATTACGCTTGCTTGGGTAACTACTGGTGGTACTAGATTTCGTAATGCTGATTTAACCAATGCTAATTTCACAAATGCCGTACTCAAAGGTACAGACTTTAGAAATGCTATCACGATACATACTCGTTTTCAACAAGCAAAAATGCTTAATTATGTTCGTCCGGGAAAAAGTTATCTTCACAAGGTAGAAGTGCGCCAGTTACTAATTACAGGGCAGGGTCAAGACAAAAACTTTGACTACCAAAATCTACGCGGAGCCAATTTACAAGGAGCAAACCTAACAGATGCCAGTTTCATCGGTGCAAACTTAAACGAAGCTAACCTGCAAGACGCAGACTTAACTAGAGCCAAGCTAGTGCAAACCCAACTCGACGGCACAGACTTTACAGGTGCAAATCTTACCGGGGCATACATTGAAGACTGGAACATCACCACTGACACCATTTTTGACGGGGTGCGGTGCGAGTACGTTTATATGCGCCTGCCCACTCCAGACAACCCAGACCCTCACCGCAAACCGGACAACAGGCAGGAAGTGTTTGCAGATGGAGAATTTGGTGATTTCATCAAGCCAATCTTCGACACGCTCGACCTGTACCATAACCAAGGTATTGACCCAAGAGCGATCGCTATCTCGTTCAAGCAGCTAGCAGAGAATCACCCCGAAGCAGATTTGCGGATTGTTGGGATGGAAGTACGTGGTGAGGACAAATTTCTGCTCCGTGCCAAAACAGCGATCGCGGCTGATAAATCTGAACTGAGTGCCGAGTATTTCGCTACCTATAATCAGTTAAAAGCTCTGGCAGAACAAGAAGTTAAAGCACTTATCGCTGAGAAGGATGGCAGAATTGCTGATTTACAGAATATGGTAGTGACAGCACTACAGCGTCCCAGCTTTTATTCAAACGTTGAGCAGGTAGGTTTTATGACTAACAATCCCGGTGGCTTTTCAGTTGGTGGTTCAGTTGATGGCGATATTAATAATGTTCAGGGTGAAAATAACCAACAAAGGGTAAGTAATAAAAGCTCTAGTTTTAACTTACAAGGCGCTCAATTTGCAGGTGGTCTAGTCAATGCTGATACCGTAAACGCCCAACAAATCGGCGGCAACATCACCAACTATAATCCAGAGCAAAAGCAGAACCTTGCCCAAGCCGCAGCAGAGATTCAGCAGCTTCTCAACCAACTAAGCCAAACATATCCCACGACTACGACATCACAGAAAATGAGTGTCGTGGCTAAAGCTGTGGATGAGATTGAGAGTAACCCAACACTGAAAGCACGAGTGATAGGTGCGTTGAAGGCTGGGGGAACGGAAGCATTTAAAGAGTTAATCGACCATCCTTTAGTAAATATTCTGTTGGCTTCCATCGATGGGTGGCAGGAGGCGGAGTAGTTTGTTAGCAACAGATGAAGCAGAGGGGTTAGCTGGTGATGGCGAATGAGGAGCATCTGGCGATATTAAGGCAAGGGGTGGAGGTTTGGAATGAGTGGAGAGAGAAAGTTTTTGACGTAAATATAAACCTAAATAGCGCTAATCTTAGTGCAATGAATTTATTTATGTTTAATCTTAACAATATCTGCCTTACAGCAGTTTGCGAACAAACCAGCCACAAGAAGAGCTATCTAAATAGGCTCAAAAAATAAACCACAATGATTAAACCAATTAAGAGCATTTTCATCAGTAATAGCATTAACAGCCATAGTAATTACTTCATCAAGGGCT
>NZ_JBGTFY010000298.1:0-5536 GCF_041747015.1 Nostoc sp. | reverse complement strand
CTGGATACTGGCTGCGGGATGGTTTTTTGAGAGAGCGGTGATTTGGGCGATGCCGTCTTGGTGTTTGTTGAGGACAGTTACTTGGGCTGTGGGTATGATGCCTTGGGCAAGTATTTGATGATCGTCAATTGCTGAGTCGATAATGACTAGGGTGTGCTTTGTGATAGTTGCAGTTGTCATGATGCTTAAGTATTTCCCTGTTTTGGTATTAATTTGACCTTGGGTAAAATCACTTGGTGGTCAGATCGCCAACTTCTCTAAGAAGTCGGGGATATTAAAGCTCCTTAGGAGGATTGCGGCGGGGGCGAGAAATGTTCTAATGAATGTTACGTAGCTATTGACTTGATTTTGTGTGTATGTATAGTTAATAACTAAACGCCCAACACTTTAGCAATGTTTACTGCTAATGTCAAAAGTTATATTTTTTTTTGCCAATGATCGTACAATCCACTGCTAAAGCTGCTCTCCCTGTAGAAATACTCGCCTCGCGTAATTTCATCGACTGGCTGCAATCCCAGCAAATTAGTCTGGCTTTCTCTACCTATCAAAGTTCGCGTCTGATGCTGTTAGGGGTGAATACCCACGGACAATTGTCGGGATTTGAGCGCGTTTTTGACCGCGCAATGGGGTTATATGCTACCCCAGAACGAATTTATCTCAGTTCTAGATCCCAACTCTGGCAGTTAGACAATGTGCTGACTCCAGGACAATTTTATGATGGTTATGACAAGCTGTATATTCCCCGGATTGCTTATACTACTGGGGATTTAGATATTCATGATTTGGCGGTGGAAGCTGATAACGAACGCATTATTTTTATCAGTACTATATTAAATTGTCTGGCAACGGTGAGCGATCGCCATAGTTGCATTCCTTTATGGAAACCTAAATTTATTTCTAGTTTGGTAAATGAAGATCGTTGTCACCTCAATGGTTTGGCGATGGTGGACGGTAAACCCCGCTATGTTACCCTCTGTGGTGAATCTGATGTAGTGGATGGTTGGCGGGACAAGCGACAAGGCGGCGGTTGTATTATTGATATTCAATCTGATCGGGTGATTGCTAGGGGTTTATCTATGCCCCACGCCCCACGATTTTATCAGGGTAAATTGTGGTTGCTGAATGCTGGCACGGGGGAATTTGGCTATATCGATTCCGATGGAGTATTTCAGCCTGTTGCTTTTTGTCCCGGTTTTCTGCGTGGTTTGGCATTTAGTGGCGATTATGCCGTTGTCGGCTTATCTAAACCCCGCGACAAAACTTTTTCTGGTTTAAAACTGGATGAGAATTTAGTCAATAAAAATGCTGAACCCCGATGTGGGTTGATGGTGATTGACTTGAAAACGGGTCAAGTTGTCCACTGGCTACGTCTAGAAGGAGAAGTAACGGAACTTTATGATGTGCAGGTGTTAACAGGAGTCCGTCGCCCACAAGCGTTAGGATTCCAGACTCAGGAGATTCAGCACTTGATTACCCTCGATCCACGTTCTCCTCTCATAGAGGGAAATTTGCAAACTGACAAGTCAGCGCCTACACAAAAATTTACTGACAATACAAATCGGAACAATACGATATGTGCAATCACGCCTCAGAATCAAGACTGGCCTAATTCTGATTGGTTATGGCCAACCCCGAAGCACCAATTAAGAGCCGTAGAACAGCTTTATCAACAAGCATTAGCTTTACAAACACAACTACAATTTACAGAAGCGATCGCTTTATACGAACAGATAATCGCCCAATATCCCCAATATGCTCCCGCTTGGTATCAGTTGGGCGTAATTATGGACAATCAAGGACAAACTAACCAAGCTATTCTGGCTTACCAACAGGCATTGACCATTAACCCGAAATATGCAGAAGCACATAATAGTTTAGGTATTGTGGAAGTAGCCCAGAAAAACTTAGAAAAAGCGATCGCTTGTTTTGAGTCTGCAATTCTCAGCAACCCAAACTATGCTTTTGCTCACAATAATCTTGGTCTAGCTTGGCAAATGCAAGGTAAGCTATCAGCAGCAGCAGCTAAGTTTCAAGAGGCTTTACAGAAAAATCCCGATTATCCAGAAGCTTATCTGAATCTGGGCATAGTCTTAGAGGCGCAAGAGAATTTAGAAGGTGCGATCACTTGTTATCGTTTAGCTATTCGCTATAACCCAGACTATATTAAAGCATATAACCGTTTAGGGGCAGCACTGTTATCTTTGGCGATCTCTAGCAATGGTCAAGTAGATGAAGCCAGGGTAGTATTTGAAAAGGTTTTACAACTCCAACCAGACTCGGCTGAAGCATTCAATTACTTGTTTTACCTCAAAGAAATGAGTTGCGATTGGCGTAGTCGTCAGTCTGATTTAACCCGCATCTGGGAACAAACTCTCTCTGAGGTTGAGAAGGCAAAACCGACAACAATCGGCCCCTTTGATAGCTTACACAAGTCTTGGGACAAGACTTTTTTGCTAGAAATAGCTCGGACTCATGGAGAAAATATTAAAGCACAATGGGCAAGTCAAAAGCAATCTCTCAATTTTACTCATTCCCGTTCTTTGAATGGGCGGCTACGCATTGGCTATTTATCCAATGATTTCCGCAATCATGCTACTAGTCATTTGATGAAAAGCTTATTTAACCTGCACGAGCAAGCTAATTTTGAGATATTTGCTTACTCTTTCGGCGCAGACGACAATAGCGAATACCGCCAACACATCGCTGTTAACAGCGAACACTTCCGAGATATTACTACTTTATCTATAGAAGAAAGCGCCCACCAAATTTATGATGATGGCATTCATATATTAATCGATCTCAAAGGTTACACTGCTGGTTCTCGCAGTGCTATTTTGGCTTTGCGCCCTGCTCCCATTCAGGTCAGTTATTTGGGCTATCCTGGAACGATGGGTGCTGATTTTATAGATTATATTATTAGCGATCCAGTAGTCACACCGCCAGAATTTGCTGATGGTTTTAGCGAGAAGCTAGTCACCTTACCCCACAGCTATCAAATCAACGATTATCAACAAGTGATCGCTTCTACCCCTGTGACTCGTTCTCAATATGGTTTACCTGAGTCGGGTTTTGTCTTTTGCTGCTTCAATAACAACTATAAAATTGAACCGCAGATTTTCGATGTTTGGATGAGAATTCTCGCCGCAGTTCCAGATAGTGTGTTGTGGTTACTTGTGAGATTTACTGCTGCTGAGGATAATCTTAAAAAAGAAGCCCAAGCGCGAGGAATTAATCGCGATCGCTTAATTTTTGCCCAATATCACACCAAAGCAGAACATTTAGCAAGACATCAATTAGCAGACTTATTTCTAGATACCCTTTATTATAATGCTCACACTACTGCTAGTGATGCTTTATGGGCAGGTTTACCAGTCGTCACTTGTATAGGAAAAACCTTTGCTTCTCGTGTTGGGGCTAGTTTGCTAACAGCAGTTGGTTTACCAGACTTAATCACTAATAACTTAAAGCAATATGAGCAATTGGCAATAGATTTAGGCGATTCCCCTATAGCATTGCCGGAACTCAAACAGAGATTAGCACAAAATCGTACCACTTATCCTTTGTTTGACACACCACGATTTACCCGCAATCTTGAACTTGCCTACTTTGCTATGTGGGAGATTTATGCTGCTGGGAACCCGCCAAAAACAATAGAAGTAAGTAATACTAAATAACCACTAATAGATACTTATACACACTCTTAAAAATTCCAAATTTCAACAACTTTTATGAAGTCGGGAATCTGGACACCGCAAATTTTCACATCTTACTCATTCCAATTAATCAGCACCCCATCCACACAAGCAATTCCCCACTGCGGAAACTTCGCCAGCAATTTCTTGATCACGATTACAAGCGCCGGATCATCACTCCAACACTCGTGCAAGAATTCTAACCCCGGATTCTGCCCCGAATTCGCCGCAACCTTGAGTTTCTGCATCCGCTCCGGTCGCAGATTTGACCTCCCTACAATCGCCTCATGCGACCATTTCTCAGCACTGGGGACAGGCGCGGCGGAACTTTCACCCTCATCAACTGCTTTGACTTCTACACCCGAAACTTGGTTTTCTGCCGACAAGGAAGCAGAATAACCCTGTTCTACTTATTCTGGTGTTTAATTAGCGTAGACGTGAAACGGCTTGTCATTAGACATTACTGAACTTAAAGAAAATTCATTTAGATTGCTTGCTAGGTGCAAACCGAACAGTTGGTAAACTCTACACAATTGCAGGTGTTTTGGCGCTACTAATTCCGCGTGGTGACGTAATAGCATCAGTAGGTTTAATTACCTCTGCCAATGCGTCTAGTTGAACTCCTAGATAATCAGAGTTTTGTAAGATTTCGGGATTGACAAAATCATGTTTGAGCAAAGCGTAGATACAAACCCTTCCATCAGAGAATTGTCTATACCGCAGAGATGGATTGTAGCCCATATCCTCTAATAATTTGAGGGTTTGTGCAACAGTCATATTTTGCACAGCAGTCAGTTCTACAGCTAAAAATACTTCCCCAGGCTTCGGAATTAGTGGAAGTTCAAGTGTCATAAATTTCTCCCTCAAATTGACATTCGTAGCGTTTTCCTCTACCTACTTTCTTGGGTTGCCCAATGAGCCGCACAACTGTTTTACCTTCAATAGTTGCCTCTTGTGCTTTTATCTGACATTTTTGCATGGCTTCTGCTTCATTGTCAGCCCAAACATAATCAGTCCAGACTTCTTTGGGTTTTTCTGGGTCTTCTAGCATTATTTTAGTTTAGCATTCCAATCAATTAACACCCCATCCACAATCGTAATCCCCCACTGCGGACACTTCGCCAATAGTTTTTTAATCACAATTTGCAAAGCCGGATCATCATTCCAGCACTCGTGCAAGAAGTCAAACCCCGGATTCTGCGCCGAATTCCCCGCAAGTTTGAGTTTCTGCATACGCTCTGGTCGAATCTGCGACCTCGCTACAATCGCCTCGTGCGACCATTTTTCAGGATTTGGCACAAGCGCGGCGGTGAGGGAGTCGCAGTCTTGGCGGTTCCCGTCGATTGCGAACTCCCGAACCCGGAGGGAACTTTCACCCTCATCAACTGTTTTGATTTCTACACCCGAAACTGAGTTTTCAACCGTAAACGTTGCAGAATAACCTTGCTCTACTTGCCCCTGTATTTGATTAGCGATCGCTGAACCTAAACAAAATTCATTTTCAGCAACAGACGCGGCGGAACAAGTAACTTCAAGACAATCTTTCGGCTCAACACTACAATCTTGGTTTTCAGCCAACAACGTTCGCGCAGCGTCTCGTAGAGAAGCGGGATTACTTTGTGCAGCATCCACAAGCGCCAGCGTCGTGCAGTCCATTGCCACAGGCAAGTCTTCCTCATTCTCTGACACGCTTTCAACAATCTGAGGCGACGCGACCCCCAAGGGAGCGATCGCCACCTGCACATTCACCCAGTATTTCTTGGAGATAGAGCGGTACTACAAGAACTGAAATTAATTAGCGATCGCCACCTGCACATTCACCCAGTATTTCTTGACTACCCTCA
>NZ_JBGTFY010000297.1:0-7826 GCF_041747015.1 Nostoc sp. | reverse complement strand
TTGAAAGTGCCGATTTGAGCTTTTTGCCATTGAATGCCAATTAGACTAATCATAAATAGCATATAACCTGGTTCCTCCATCCAGGAAAAAATTGCCCCATGAACAAGTATTGTAATCAGAAACAATTGAGAGAGAGTATCTGGACAAGTTTTCCACACTAAAAGCCAAAGGTAGAGATAAACTCCAAGTCCGACAATCCCTAAATCTCCCCATACACCAGCCCAGGAAAAGGTTAAGGAGAACATACTACTACCTGTAAATTTGTTACTTAAAGGATTTGTGTTGTTTACAGAAAAGATGGTTTCTGTAACAGCAGAATATGAAGTGATGCCTAACGGTTGCAAATATTGCTGATAATCTGGAATTAACGAAGCCAAGCGTCCAATAGAATGTCCAGGACCAACACCAAATAACCAATTTAGAGGCGAACTGTAATAAGAATTAATAATAGAAAATACTGAGAATTTTACTCCTAGCCCCCGAATAATTCTATCGTCTTTACCCCAGAAAGACAAAGATGAAGAAAACGCAATTTGGGCAAACCAATACGTTAAGCAAACGATAACTATAGTAATTGCTAAGTACTTCAGTATTTCCCCTAAATTTTTGAGTTTTGTAATTACTATAATTACAAAAGAAAGTACAAATACAACTAAAACTTGTTTGGAGTCAGAGAAACTAATGTCGGCAGCAAAAATGATAGCTACTAACGTACGCAGCCACAACGACAACTTTGGATAAGTTATAAAAAAATATATAGCCGTAGCTAAGGCGATCGCACCACCAACATGATGACCTGCTCCTTGTCCAGTGAAAACACCTTGTACATCATCGGGATCTGGAGAACGAATAATAAAAAATTGGTAGTAAATGATAGCAATGTGAACAAAACTAAAAATCATTAACCATAATTTAACTTGCTCAATACTTGCGCCAAGGATAGGGTTGCTTGTCATTAACATTATGAGCAAGAAGGGTTCGGCAAGAAGCAAAAAACTTAAAATTATGTTGAGAAAACCAGCATTATTTACAAAAGCGCTAGCAGTAATAGTAGTAAATAAAATAAACAATCCAACAAAAAATTGTTTCGAGGTCGAAGTTCTAATTTTAGGGATGATCGAGCCAGCAAGAAATAATGCGAAAGGAAAGTGAAAGAAGTTAATGAGTGGCGGCGCTCCCATCGCTGTCAAAATTCGTGGAAAGAAGACAACAGCTATAAATATTATTGTTAGATTAGAAATCTTAATCATTTTTTGGCAGATACTCTTACATCATTTATCTGTCGTTTTATAACTAAATAATTCAACAATTTACAACTATCAATAGCTTGCTAAGGTGCTAGCAAAGATACATTTTAATAGAAATTGTTATAGTTATTTACGTGCGAACTGTGGCATATATCTCCATTATTCTCTTATAGTTTTCCTTAGCAGTATACTTGGTTTCAAATTCACTTCGAGCCTCTAGTCTCATCTGCGCCATCTCCTGTGGATGCGTTAAAGCCCACTCTACTTTAATTGCTAAATCCTCTGGATTGCCTGGACGAAAATGTAATCCATTGCGGTTGGATTCTACTAATTCAGCGATCGCACCTACTTGAGACGCAATAACTGGAGTTCCCTTAGCAAAAGCCTCGATCGCTACACGTCCAAAGGTTTCATAGCCTATAGTCGGAAACACTAAAAACGCCGCATTGCCAATTAGTTCGTAGACTTCGGGCAAAGACCTGCGTCCCAGCCACTCTATGCCTCGATCTAAACTTACCGCTTCAGCTACCTGCGGAGCTAGTGGCCCCTCGCCGACAATTTTGAGCGGCACTTTTTTACCCAACTGTTGCCACGCTGTCAATAATGTACTTATCCCCTTTTCCGGCGATAAGCGCCCGACAAAAAGAGCATACCCCCCCAGTCCTTCACCAGCGTTAGGGTCGGGGTAAACAAAATTAGGCTTAACAGCAATCTTTTGCGCCGGAAAACCAGCTTGAATAAACTTATCGCGGGCAAACTCGCTGAGGGTAATGTACTTATCTACCATTTGATTCCAAGTAGGCAGAATTCTGTGAGTTGTTAGCATTGTTGTTAGTACCCCAGTGGCGGCGCGGCTACCTCGGTAACAGGAATGTAATAGTGCAGGCCAAGGAACAAACTTGCCCAAACAGTCTTCACAAACGCGATCGTCGCGAAAAAAGAAGCCATTGGCACACAGAAGCCGGTAGTTCCGTAGAGTTTGAATTACTGGGACTCCTTCAGCATGAGCGGCGTAGTGAACGGATGGGGAAATTAACGGAAAAAAATTCTGTACGTGGACTAGATCATAGACCTGCGCTTTAAGCTGATGTCTAAGTGTTTTGTAAGCTTCCATAGACCAGACTGTTTTTATTGCCGTGCGAACTGCACCTAAATCGGCTATGCGATCATTGTTTTCCTCATATGTCTCAACCTCATGACCCATTTGTTGTAAAAGCCGTTCCTCAGCCTCACGGGATTCATCTTCTCCTCCACGAATCTGATAGCGATTATGTACGCTTAGGATACGCATTTTCTCTTATCCCCTTTTAGGACTGATATTACTTTTACCGACACCGAACTAAATAAAAGTCAAGTAGGCACTTTAACTTTGTCCAAATTGAGGATATCTTCGTAAAGGTTGACTAAAAACTGTCCCTTGATTTCCCAGCTATAAATTTCACTGATTCGCTTCTGTCCTGCTTTACCCATCCGTTCCCGCATATCGGCATTCTGGGCTAAATGAGTCATTGCTTCTGCCAGACCTTGTACTGCTAGGTCAGGAGTATGAGCAGGAATTTTCAAGCCAGCATCTTGACTGACCTGAGTAGCAGGCCCTCCCAAATCCAGACAAATTACTGGTCGCCCTGCGGCCATAGCTTCCAAACAGATAGTAGGTGAAAAGTCGTGCAAACTAGGATGAACTAAAGCACAACACTGTCCTAGAGCAGATAATGCTTCCTCGCGGGGCAGTTGTCCCCAAAAACGCACTCGCTCGGCAATGCCAAGGTCGCTAGCTAGAGATTCTAAATGCCTGCGTTCAGGCCCGTTGCCAATAATCCAGTATTCGCTATGCTCTAAATTAGCTTGGGCAAAAGCACGTAAACCTAAGTGAAATCCTTTCCAATGCAGTAGACGACCTGTACTCACAAATCGGATGGGGGTATTTAAAGGTGATTGAGAGAACTGCTTTAGTTGGCTGAGTTCTTGTTGATTGATACCAGTTTGCCCAAAGATAGTTTCAATTCTTTTTACTCCCAATTTACTAAGACGAGCAGAGGTTTCTGAGGTGGCAACTATGGCAACAGCGCTGCGTTTGGCAGTAAGACGCACAAAGGGGTCGCGTTCTCCTACCCAACAACTCAAGTCACGTAGTGACTCATAAATCTTGCCACGTAAGCTAAAATCTTGCCAAAACGCTTTTGGGGCAGATTCTCCACCGCCTAACGGGCCCCAAATGAACGGTATTGGCAGTAACGCTAGGAAACTAGGAACGCAGTATCTACCATAAGTTACATGGTGGACTAAATCGAAATTTTTTTCTTGATGAAGATCTTGAGCTAGAGAATAAATGCCAATCTGCCAGAGGTAGTAGTGGAGATGTACGCCTCGTTCTCCCTGCTTCCACCAGCGCAGCCACAAAGGTAAGTCGTAAAATACAAAGTTGAGTCCAGGAACGGGTCTAGCAGATAATTCAGCCTCAATTGCTGCCTGATTTTCTGTACGGGTAATAACCCACACTTCGTAGCGCTTGACTAGCTCCCGTGCCATGTTCCATCCTACCCCTGGTTCAGAACCCTTGTCTGGTCTGCAAGCATAAGCAGAAATTAGCACTCTCAAGCGTTTTGCCCCATTATGGGTTTGGATAATTTGCATTTTATAGATTACCTCTAGCGATCGTCAGATGTGATTGTTGCTTTAATTGAATTTAGATATCTCTGCTTTTTGGGCGATCAATTTTTCGTACTCCGTAGCTAACAACTTCGCTGTTGCTTCCCATGTAAAGAGTTTTGCTCTATTTAATCCTTTTTCTCTCAATGATTGACGATAGTTAAAATCTTGATAAAGATGCCATACTACCTCTACCATTGCTTGAACATCTGTTGGTTTAAGCAACACTCCTGCATCTCCAACCACTTCCGGTAATGATGTAACATTTGCAGCGACGACTGGCGTACCACAAGCCATTGCTTCAATGACGGTCATACCAAAACCTTCATAATGCGAGGGCGACATCAGCACGTCAGCAGCATTATATATCTCAACTAAAGTTTGTTTATCTGGCTTACCTAAATAAGTGACAGATGTTTCCAAAGAGTGAGTTTGAATAAATATTTTTTGTTCGTTAGTAAAATCTGCACCTACTTTCCACAAATGAATAGATAACCCTTGGGTTTTTAAAGCATCTAGGACTTTTAAAACAGTAGAAACATTCTTGCGTGGATGGTTAGATCCCACGTGAAGCAAGCACATTGTCTCTGCCAAAATACGGTGTTGAGAGCGAAAAAATGCAACTTTATCTGGTACAAGAGGATGAAATAAAGACTCAACTGCATCAGGAACAATTGTTATTTGCTCTCTTTTTATATGCAATTGTTGGACTATATCTTTTGCTGTGTGAGCAGAGACAGCCACGATTCGATCTGCTTTTTTCAAACCTCGTACTGCATATTTCCAAACTGCCATACTAATAGCAGGAATACGTGCTTGGTTGTCAAGATTTTCTGGGTTAACAAGGTTAATTAAATCGTGGCAAGTTACTGCTATCGGTCGATTTGTTGTTTTTAACCAATAAACTAAGTGACCGTCGCTATGGTCGATGACATGAAATAAGTCTGCTTTTTCTTGCTTAACACTAAGGGGGTAGCGCCAATAACGCTCGTAATATTTCCATAACCCCGTTGACCAAGAACTATTTTTTTGCTCTAGCAGATAAGGCTTCGGTGCTAGTTCAACAATTTCCCACTCGGGCCTTGCAACCTTGAGTCCAGCAACTAAACCATCAGCATAAACATCCATGCTGAAAGAAGCTCCCAAGCTTCTACGTAAAATTACCACCCGCATTATTCTCGCCCCCCGGAAATCTTTTTCTGCTCTATAGCTTTGCGCCATAAGTCAAGCGATCGCTCGGCAATTCGCTCGTGAGTATAGTGTTGCCTAGCTCTATCGAGGCTGTTTTGTTCTAGTTCTTGCCGCCAAGCTAAGTTGCAAATCATCCGCTCTAAGATAGCTGCGAGTTGCCTAGCATCTCCTTCAGAAAACACTAAGTCAGGTCGCCCAATTACGTTGGGAATTTCACCGCAATTAGAGCCTATTGCTGGTATACCCATAGCCATAGCTTCAATTAGCACATGACCAAATTGCTCTTTCCAGTCTGGGACACTGCGTGAAGGAAAAACTAAGACATCAAACTTGCTCATTTCTTGTGGCACTTCGTCATGGCGCACTCCTCCTCTCCAATCAATTAAGTCAGCTACGTTGTGCTTTTGCGCCTCTTGACGCAGCAGTTCCTCATCGGGTCCCGATCCACACAACACAACTTGGCACTCATAACCGCGATCGCGTAGTTGACTTACAGCAGCAATCAATACGTCAATACCTTTATGGTGTGCTAGTCTGCCGACAAATCCGATGATTAACTGCTGATGGTTTTTCGGCTGACGCAGCCTAGGATTGAATAAGGCTGTATCTACACCCATCTGCGGCATCACTTCAATTAGTCCGGTATAACCCCATCGGCGTAAG
Source organism: Nostoc sp. (assembly GCF_041747015.1). Classification (GTDB taxonomy): domain Bacteria; phylum Cyanobacteriota; class Cyanobacteriia; order Cyanobacteriales; family Nostocaceae; genus Nostoc. The sequence goes on along the minus strand of NZ_JBGTFY010000297.1, from coordinate 2,076 downwards.
AGTTCCTCACCTTCAAGATTGCCAGCGACGATTAGTTGTGCTGTATTTAAGACAAATTGACGCAGCCTAGTACGAAAGTTTGATAATTTTCGCTCTCTATTCTCCCAACAAAAAAGCACTAAGGGCTTACCTGTAAACCTAGCCCAAAGTGCGAGTTCAAAAGCAGATACAGAGAATACCTCTTGCTCAACTTGGATAATATCAGGACAAAAATCAGTGATCACGTGCTGAATTACCCAAGGTGGATAAAAGTATGCTCCAACTTTTCCTTCAAACAATACTTTTGCTGGATATATATGAATGTTTGGATAGGGTTTTTCAATCTCAAATCGCTTTCCCCATGCTAAAGCCTGCCACTTTGCCGGGACGAGCAAACCGACGGTTGCTTGCCCCGTTGTGGCGATCGCATTTAATTTGCCTTGATTTACGCCAACTACATAAGTATGGCTAACAAAGAGTACCCGCAAGCAGGAATTAGTCACGCTACTTGTTTGACTTGCATTCTTACTGGTATCAATACTGTTCATATCGCTTTCCTTTTGCTTTTTCAATACCTTTAAGTATTGCTATTGCAGTCTGCTCCCAAGAGAACAATCGGGCTACTCGTTCTCGACCAGCTAAACCCATCGCGAAGGTTTTTTGTGGGTCTTGCATTGCCATAATGATAGCTTGTGCAAGTAAATCTACACGATCAAGCGGCACTAGCCACCCTGTAACTTCTTTTTCAACTATTTCCGGTACTGAACCAACATCGTAGGAGACAATTGGTAGCCCAGCAGCTTGCGCCTCAGCGATCGCTCTACCAAAAGACTCAGCATGAGAAGGCAAGACAGCTAGGTCTGCTTGTTCCAATTCGCGGGCTAGGGTTTCGCTATCCAAGCGCCCTAGTAAAACAACTTTGTCATCAATCCCGTGATCGCGTGCTGCTTGCTGTACTAATTCTTCATTACCCCAACCTGCTATTTTGAACGTCCAGTTGTGTTGACCTTGGGCTGCTATATACCCCAATGCTTCAATTACATCAAAAACTCCTTTTAAAGGGGCTAAAGAGCCATAGAAAATTAGCCGAGATACTTCCCCCCTAAATGTTCGTTGAATTTTGCCAAATACCGTATCTATCCCGCGATGAATAGTTTTTATCCGCTCTGGCGCTACTTGAAATAAAGTTATTAGTTCTTGACGAGTGAAATTTGAGGACACAAACACCACGTCCGCAGATTTTAAAGGTCGCCAACGAAACCATGTATCAGTTGCAGCTTTGAGTAGGGCCAACCTAGTCTTTCTCTTTACCCAAATCTCATAAGATGGGGAGGAGGCGATCATGCCCACTACAACTCCTTTTGCTTTGAGGGTTTTGGGGAGAAAGGCTGCCTCATAATCCCAACTTAAGACTGCATCTACATTTCTTTGAGCAACTAGCTTTTGCACTCTTTTTGCTACTGCAAGACCACCTAATAAATAATGTATTCGGCTAGGTGGGGCAGGGATAACTTGAACTAAGCTAGCTTTTAATTCTACTGTTGGTTCGTTCGATATTGGTATCAGAATTACTTCTACCCCCAGTTTTTGCAGATGTTGAGCAATTTGTAGGCAACTTAACGTTCCACCACCTGGACTACCAAGGGAATGTTGATGGGTAATAACAATGCACTTGCTCATTAATTTTCAATCACTCTAACTATGTAATCCTCAGCTAGTTTGCTAATTAAGTCCTACTTTGTAGGGACATCTTAATATGAATTTCATTATTCATGCTGATTATGTCACCATGTTAATTGACTAATAAGTTTGCAACTATACATTACCGATATTTTTGTATATGAGTAACTAATATAAATAATCGCTGTAGTTTGCGTTCTAGTTTGATTAATTTTCTTCAAGTAGCGAGTATACTATAATCATTTGACAAAGCATCATGCTTGTGGCTCACCAACCCCAGGGATAATTCATTCTAGAAGTAAAAACAGCTTGTCAATGTCATGGGCAAGAAATCGTTCCGCCTTGGTCAAAGAATCGTAACCGCCGCATTGGAGCAAGATTAATGGCGATATTGCGGATGATAGACCAATTGGTGGC
>NZ_JBGTFY010000296.1:0-9107 GCF_041747015.1 Nostoc sp. | reverse complement strand
GTAGATGAACGGCGGTTCCGTACAGGTTCCTGGACTAGTACTGGTCAAATTCAAGCCTCCTCTGAAAGAGAAGCGATCGCAGCCGTAGAAGGGCATCTCGGCACATACCAAGGGGAATATGTCCGCTTAATTGGTATTGACCCCAAAGCCAAGCGTCGGGTATTAGAAACGATTATTCAACGACCATAGCAGTGCTGAGTGGAGCCGGAGACGCTCCACCTCTGGTTAAAAGTGCTGTTGGCGGATAGCTAGGGTTTAGCCCGTGCTGAGTTAACGCTTAAAGACATCAGTCACACCAACTGTAAACTCAGATTTTGGAACATACTAATTACTCAGCACTCAGCACTCAGCACTCAGCACTCAATTCGGCTTCCGAGGTTAAAATTTCCATGTCTGTGCCGCCACTGCGCCTCAGCAACAACTTTGATTCTTACATTAGTGGTGAGGTGACTATTCATCCAAGCGCAGTACTCGCACCTGGGGTGATCCTCCAAGCGGCTGCAAACAGCAAAATTATCATTGGACTAGGGGTGTGTATTGGTATGGGATCAATTCTCCAAGTCCATGAAGGAACCCTAGAGGTAGAAGCAGGCGCGAACCTGGGAGCCGGTTTTTTGATGGTTGGGAAGGGCAAAATTGGCGCAAATGCTTGCATTGGTTCGGCGACAACGGTTTTCAACTGTTCAGTTGAACCTGGACAAGTAGTTCCAGCTGGCTCGATTTTAGGAGACACTAGTCGGCAGATTGCCCAAACAAAGCAACTGGAAGCATCTACAAATAACCCAACTTCTACAAGTACACCACCGCAGAAGGAAGAGGAAAATGGCTTAGGTGGAGTTAAGGAAAAGGCAATTTCCTCAACTAACTTCTCAGCTGCGGCTTTTGTGGATTTCAAACGAAACAAGTCGATTTCTTACTTTAAATCTCCCGCGACCCCAGAAAGCCAGTCGGCTGCCGTAGAGGAACCTGTAAATAATCCTGACTCCACCTTGCAAGAAACTGCTCAAGAGTCTACAGAAAATGACTCAGACCCGACTCAACCAGCCACAGAATCGCCTAACAGTTTCGGAACTCAAATTTATGGGCAAGGGAGCATACACAGACTAATGACCACATTGTTTCCCCATAGACAATCTTTGAGCAACCCAAACTCTGACAATCAGTCTGAGTAAGTGTTAATTGTAAGTTGTCAGCTTTTTCCGGATCTTGGAGAATTCATCATGGAAACATCTAATCAACAGTCTATGAACACAATCCAGGGAGCGAGTAATCAAGACACCTTTCAGGATACTGCTTTGGGTTTAGTTTCTACCCGGAGCTTTCCGGCGATAGTTGGTACGGCGGATATGATGCTGAAATCGGCGGGAGTTCACCTAGTTGGCTATGAAAAAACTGGTAGTGGTCATTGTACTGCGATCGTTCGGGGTGGAATTGCTGACGTGCGTCTGGCGGTAGAATCAGGTGTGCAAACAGCTGAACAGTTTGGTCAGTTGATTTCTAGTTTGGTGATTGCCCGGCCTTATCCCAACTTAGATATAGTCCTTCCCATCACAACCCGTTTCACTAAATTGATGCAGGAGGGCAATTACAGCCGTCTGAGTAATCAAGCAATTGGTTTGGTAGAAACGCGAGGATTTCCTGCGATGGTAGGAGCGTGTGATGCCATGTTGAAAGCTGCTGATGTGTATTTAGCAGCCTATGAAAAAATTGGCGCAGGTTTATGTACAGCGATTATTCGTGGTTCTGTCGCAAATGTGGCGGTGGCAGTAGAAGCAGGAATGTTTGAGGCCGAACGCATTGGAGAATTGAATGCAGTAATGGTGATTCCTCGACCACTAGACGAAATGGAGCTAACTTTGCCATTAGCAAGTTGCTGGATAGAAGAACGTCAACCGTTAAACTTGCCAGTGAATATTAAAGAACAAGTTGCCGAAATCGAGGTACTAAGATTACCAGATTTGACAAAGCTAACTACAAAAATTACAGAAGAATTATGGAATGATGAATGATGAATTGTCGAAAATCTACATTCAACATTCATCGTTTAGATGGAAGGCATCTTACGCTTTTGCTGTTCTGATAATAGCTTCTTAAATCCATAAGTAAAATATCTTTATTTTTATAGCAATAATAGAGTTTTATCTATAAATAAAACTCGTTACTTTCTGTGAGCATTGCTATATAATTTGCCCCTCTTCAGCAATACTATTTTTATATCTATAATCGCTACTTACAGGAGAATTACCCTTGAAACAAGCGACGCTGCACCAGTTAAAGGTGTTCGAGGCGGCGGCACGGCACAGTAGCTTTACTCGTGCTGCTGAGGAATTGTTTCTCACCCAACCTACCGTTTCTATGCAGATCAAGCAACTCACAAAATCGGTAGGGTTGCCATTATTTGAGCAGGTAGGGAAGCGGTTGTATCTAACGGAGGCAGGGCGGGAATTATTTGTCACTTGTCGGCAAATTTTTGAAAATATAGCCCAGTATGAAATGAAGGTGGCAGATTTAAAAGGGCTAAAGCAGGGACAATTACGTTTGGCAGTGATTACAACAGCAAAATACTTTATTCCACGTTTGTTAGGGCCGTTTTGCGAACTTTATCCAGGGATTGATATCTCGCTGCAAGTCACGAATCACGAACAGATTTTGGAACGGATGAGTAATAATTTGGATGACTTATATATTATGAGTCAAATTCCAGAAAATAGGGATGTGACTTGTGAACCATTTTTAGAAAACCCTTTGATCGTCTTTGCACCGATTAATCATCCCTTATCTAAAGAAACAAATATTCCTATACAACGTCTGTCTGACGAACCTTTTATTATGCGGGAACCAGGTTCAGGAACTCGTCGCGCCGTCCAAAGCCTATTTGAAGAACAGGGGGTCAAGGTAAAAGTCAAGCTGGAATTGGGAAGTAATGAAGCAATTAAACAAGCGATCGCAGGTGGTTTAGGAATTTCGGTTTTATCTCGTCATACCTTACTATCAGATGCCTCAGAGTTCAGCATTTTAGATGTGCAACACTTTCCCATTCAGCGAAATTGGTACATGGTTTACCCATCTGGCAAGCAGTTATCTATCGTCGCTCGTGTTTATTATGATTATCTCCTGGCTGCGGCGAAAAACATTGTAGAGCAAAATGCTGTTACTGCTTTTAGTACTCTTGAATCAACTTACAGGTAAAATAATTCCTAATTACGTAATTTGTAATTGGTAAAGTTGGAAGAGTAAGGTTTTGTTGGAGGCGATCGCAAATGGTACGGACACCATCTAAAAACATAACTTTGGCGGAGTTTCTGATACTACCAGAAACCAAGCCCGCTAATGAATACATTGATGGTCAAATTATTCAAAAACCAATGGCACAGGGGAAGCACAGTATAATTCAAGGTGAGATGGTTAGCACTATCAACTTAACGGTGAAGCCCAAGCGAATTGCTCGTGCTTTTCCAGAACTGCGGTGTACTTTTGGTGGAAGGTCAATAGTGCCAGATGTTTGTGTGTTTACTTGGCAAAGAATTCCCCGTGATCAAAATGGTCAAGTTGCCAACGTCTTTAAAGCATCTCCCGATTGGACTATCGAGATTCTATCGCCTGACCAAAGACAAACGAAAGTTACAAAAAATATTCTACATTGTCTGAATTATGAAACACAAATGGGTTGGCTGATTGATCCAGAAGAACAAACGGTATTGGTGTACATCCGCAATCAACAGCCAGTCATGTTAGATGAACTAGAAGCTTTACTTCCTGTGCCAGATTTTGCAGGTGAGTTGAAACTGACAGTGGGAAATTTATTTGGTTGGCTGTTGGAGTAAACCCAAGTATGTCAAATTATTCTCAAGCGATCGCTCTTAGACACGAATTTAATCAGGAAATAGACCAAGTGCAACAGATTTTATGGGTAGGAATCGGTTGTAAACGGGGAACTTCATGTCAGTTGATCGATCAGGCGATTGAGCAAGTGTTTCGAGAAAATCAACTTTTTCAAAGTGCGATCATAGGTATTGCTACCATCGACACTAAAGCTTCGGAAGTTGGTTTAGTAGAACTTTGTCGCTTACGCAATTTGCCCCTAAGAACCTTTTCTGCCGAAATCCTTCGCTCTATCTGTGTCCCCAACCCTGCCACAATTATTGACCACGAAGTAGGTACACCTAGCGTAGCAGAGGCAGCTGCTGTTCTTGCAGCCTATCAACTCACCTCGTTGAGTGTTTTCCCCTTTACAACCATAGAGGAATTGCAGGTGAGGTTCTTAGTTCCTAAACGAATTTTTCAGTTACAAGGGCAACCAGGAGCGGTAACACTAGCTGTTGCTCAAGCTTCAAATATTAGCATTACAATTTACTAATTTTCTAGTCAACAACTCTCAAAAAATAATTAATTATGCTAGAAACAATTGCTAGCACAATTGAACCTAACAAAGCAGGTAAAAAGCCCTGAATCTCGAAACCATAACCAGGAGTTAGGGCACTTGCCAGCCAAAGGGCTAAGGCGTTGATCACTAATGTAAATAAACCAAAGGTGAGCAAGGTAATCGGAAACGTCAAAATCTGTAAAATTGGTCTAATAAATGCATTAACCAGACCAATAACAAAGGCAGCGATTAAGGCAGTCACAAAATTCTTGATAAAGAATCCCGGAACGATATTAGCAGTAATAAATAACGCCACCGCACTACCGAGCCAAGTTAATAAAAAGTGTTGCATAAGTTTTTTTGGAGGAATTAAGAGATACTTCCAATCGGGGTATCTTTATCGTATTGCAGGATGTACCGAATTAAATTCATAAAAATGGTGTGAAGCACAAAACCCCTACAGAGATTTCTTGACTTAGAGAAACCTGCGTAGGGGTTTCCAAAAAATAAATTATCCAGTTTTGTCGGGCAGTATCTTGCTTACGCCTTTGGTTACGGGCGGACGAGACGCTACGCATAGCAGTAGAGATAAGAAAGGCTAACGCCGCAAAAGAATCTCCCAAGTAGCCCCACCAGCTATGCCGTCAGCTTCTAAACCATAGCGCTTTTGTACAGCTTTCACAGCTGCCTCAGTTGTCACGCCAAAGTCTCCATCTGGCTGGCCTTTCAAATAACCAAGCCTTTTCAGTTGTTGTTGCAACTTGACAACTTCAGAACCACGTAACCCTATACGCAAAATTGGCAATCCTTCTAAGGTGTATTGAATACCAGGAGTTCGCTTAGTATTTGTATTTGACTGAGTTGAAGTAGTTTGTCTAGTTCGAGTAGTTGATGTAGTACGATTTGGCGTTTTCTGTGCCCTTGGAGTTGTAGCTTGTCTTGGTTTAGCAGGCTTTGGCTCAGGGTTAGTCGTAACTTGTGTTACAGCTTGTCTTGGTGGATTGAGGCTAGTAGGAACTTGTGTTACAGCTTGTCTTGGCGGATTGGGGCTGGGATTTGCAACGTTGGTGAGGTTGCTAGCCTGGGTTGGAACCGGAAAATTTGTAGCTGAGTTAAATCTTGGCTGGGATGAAGGAACAGTTGATGCGACGATCGCTTCTTTAGGGAAAAGTCGTTGCCAAGTGCTGGCATCAACAACACCATCTGGATTTAAGCCAGCTGCTTGTTTAAACCGGGAAACAGCACTGGCCGTATTCTCACTATATGTACCATCTACGACACCAGAGTAAAAACCTAAAAGTTTTAAAGCTGCTTGAAGCTCAGACACACGTTCGCCTTGGCTACCAACTTTCAGGGTAGGGCGGTTAATAGCATCTCCCGGATTTACTTGGGCTATTTTTTGTGGTGCAGCTATTGATACTAAAGCTGTTGAGGCCATAAGCAGAGGCGTAGTGGAAAACAAGAGTATTTCAATGGCTGATAAATAGTTACAGCTTTTTGTCCACCAACCTTTTTGCCGTTTTGCTATTATACAGCGATTTACAGTTGGATCTAGTAATTTTAAGTAACTCAAAATACTTGCTGTTAGGCTGCCTTGCATGGAATTTACTCCCAAAATATTCTCATGCTAATGGTACAGCCGCTTCGTCTAAAAAACAGCTGCTGCATTTGCGATCATATATAATCTTCCTTAGGCGATCGCCTGATTAATTGCTTCTTCTTGACCAACTAAAGACAAGTAAGGTGATTTTAAATACTTACAAGCTGAAGCGATCGCATCCTTGGCACTCACAGCCGCAATCAATTCTTGGAACTTTGTGTCAAAATCAATTCCTAAGCCCAAAATTTCATACCAGCCGTATATCTGAGCAATTTGCCCGTTTGTTTGTTTCCCTAAAGCATACTGCCCCAGGATCTTATTTTTAGCAGCTTGGAGTGCGCTTTCGGTTACTTCCGTGGTACACAATAAATCTACTTCTGTACGCAGTCCCTCTAAGGCTATAGTGGTATTCTCCGGTGCTGTACCCATGTAAACCACAAAAGACGCTGGAAATAGCCTTGTGGAGTAAAAGGCAGATACTTCGTAAGCTAAACCTCGCTTTTCTCGCAATTCGACAAACAAGCGACTAGAAAGCCCATTTCCTAAGTAGGTACATAACAACTTCAGTGGGGCGTAGTCAACAGAACTCACCGATGTTCCCAAATAACCGAGCATCACAATTGATTGTTGTGTCTGTACTGGTTTTAGCCTTACTTGCGGCTCCACCCTAATCTCAGGTAAATTCAGTATTGGCAGTGCTTGTGTGGTAATCTGCCAATCACCAAAAACTTCTTCTACCAACGCCACTGCATCTGTGGGTGTTACCCTACCAGCAATACTAATTACTATATTATCTGGACGAAAATAAGTCTGGTGATATTCCACTAAATCCGCACGAGTTATGCGACTCATGGTGGTTTCATCTCCCAGCACTGACATAGCATAGGGATGATTTTGGTACATTACCTGCCGCATTTGTTCAAAGGCGACGGTGAACGGTTGCTCTTTTTGGGAACGAATATCTTGGAGTGCTAAACGCCGTTCTAGTTCGACTTCAGTTTCGGGAAAAGTTGGCGATCGCAAAATCCGCCCTGCCAATGTTAAAATTTCCCTAAAATCGGATGTTACCGTTTTGAAAGATAGCAAAAAATAATCAGTACTGGTATCTGCACTCAAACTCGCCCCTACAGACTCGACAATTTCGGCAATTTCCAAACTAGAAAGTCCATCGCATCCCTTTGTCATCACTGCTGATAGCAAATGTGCCAACCCTGCTTGCTCCCGGTTTTCGTTACAACTACCAGCACGCACAAAGATTCGCGCCGCAATAATGTCCGCAGCAGGGTTTTCTGCCACCAGCACGACAATACCATTGTTCAATACGGTGCGATGGATAGGCGATTTTTGCAGCAAGGTTGTCATTTATAGTTTGTCCTTTGTCATTTGTCAAAAACTAATGCCCAATGCCCAATGCCCAATAACTAACATGGTTTAAGTACAGTAACCGCATAATTCTGCGGTGAGAGATACTGTTTAGCTAAATTTTGCAGTTCTTGGGCATCAAAAGACTGAATCTGCTGAGGATATGTCACAGCCAATTCAGCCTGAGCGATGGTATTGTAGTATCCATAAAGCCCAGTAAGCTGATTTGGCGTTTCGGTAGAAAACGCATACTCGTTACACAGCAGCCTGCGTGTACGGGCAAGTTCCTGTTCACTAATTCCTATAGTCTGCAAATCATCCAAATGAGCGCGAATTAACGACTCAACTTCCTCCAGATTTTCTGGTTCTAACCAAGCAGTAATTGTAAATAAACTTGATTCCCGTTGTAGAGAAAAATTACTGCAAATTCCTTGTACCAATTGCAAATTCTCTCGCAAATCGCGCACTAAACGCGAAGTCCGCCCTTCTGCTAGTAACACCGACAACAAATCTAAACCATAGCCAGTGCGGATTTCCTCTACTCCTGGTACCAGCCACGCCATCAACAATCGTGCTTGCTCTATGCGTGGTAAACACAGTTCTTGACGGTGAATTCCTGTTATCACTGGCTTTGCCACTTTCTCAAACTGCGGACAATTAGAGCGTTCGGCAAAATCCGCAAATGAACGATTTACCATTTCCCAAGCTGGTTCCTGGCCTATACCCCCTGCAATCACCACCGTCATATTTTCCGGTTGATAGTGAGTGCGGTGAAAACAGCGCATTGCTTCTGGTGATTGCTGCATCAGTTCTGGCTCAGTACCCAGCACCGAACGTCCGTAAGGGTGATGCTGATAGATGCTTTGAATCAAAGCTTGGAACCCTATCCAGTCAGAATCGTCATGACAAGAGCGAATTTCCTCTAGCACCACATCCCGTTCACGGCTAAATTCATCTTCTGGAATTGCCGCATTCAGCAGTAGTTCTCCCAAGTAGGGCAGAGTATCTTCCAGATAAGGGGCAGCTGTAGTGAGTGAATAATGAGCATAATCATAGCTTGTCGCCGCATTACTCACGCCACCCCGGTTTTCAACTTTGTAATCGAACATTCCAGGGGGTAGTGTCGCCGTCCCTTTAAAAATCATGTGTTCTAAAAAGTGCGCCATGCCGAACCACGGTTCTGGCTCTAGGCTTGCTCCAGCACGCACCCAGACATCCGCCACAACTACAGGGGTAGTGGGAATTTCTTGATGAATAAATGTTAAACCACTCTCTAGTCGGAAGATCGAGGCTGGAAATACGGTATTAGTTAGTTGTTTTAACAATTTTTTGTAGCTTTAACCACAGTTTCAGATAATTTCGTTATCTTAACTCTGAACGATACCTAATTTAGAATCAAACTATACAGATTTTGTTTTGCTCACCAAATATTGCTAACTTCTAAGTTAATAGAGATTAAACTTGTTTGATTAATACAGCCGAAATGCTTAATCTGCGTTGTTTCAGATTTTTAGTTTAGAATTTATTATTTGTACTATAAGTAATACTGATTTTAATAATTAAAGCTCCCAAGTTATAACTGACTTTAGGAGCTAATAATTTTAAGCTCACCGCGACGCCGTTTTACCTAAGTTTATGACCTGGGTTTATCCAGGTGGGAACCTAAATTCCTCGTTTAAAGTTTCCGGGTACATGCCCGGTCTACTGCCACGAGAACAGTTGACTCCCTTGTCATTAAAGGCATAGATCAAAAAACTTGATGGCAGTCACCAACGTCGTAGT
>NZ_JBGTFY010000295.1:0-6548 GCF_041747015.1 Nostoc sp. | reverse complement strand
TGCCCCCTAATGTGCGATAGATGCTTTACTCATTAGCATACTACTTAACACATTTCATGCTCAAATTATACATTTTACATACATACTTCAAGAAAATAATCTGTATTTTTCACTACAAAATTAGATGCGCTTACCCTGCATCTAGATGTTTTAACTCCTAATAGAACAACCTACAGACTTGAAGGAGGTTTGCTAGACAAATGGTATATGGATATAAAGACAGCAGGAATACATACATTTTCCCCTGCTGAGAAAATTGCAAATAATCTCTCTAAAGCTCAAGCTGAAGCGGTTAACAACTGTGAAAAAGAACTTAAAACTCTCTTAAAAGAACCAAGTCAAGCAGGCTTTGCTATTGTCGAAGAATTTGTTGATCGGGTATTACGTGCTGAAGGTGTCCGTACTGAATGGCAGATTTTCTTACAAGAAGTTGCTTCAGATGTTTGGATTGATGAGTTTGGCACAACTATGGAACGTACCCAACTTAGACGAGACTGGATGCAGAGAATAGGGGAAGTCGATCATCTAAAGCAGCCAGATGCACTAAACTTTTTACGATAAGTTGTTAGCAGTACATAGATTATGGTGTTGCTTAAAGAGTTATATCATGTCCGCTGAATTGCCCATAAGAAAAGAATCTCACCCCGCCTATAGCTAAAGCTATAAGCTCCCCTCTGCGTCGTTTGTACAATGCACCAGCTACTAGTTGAGGGAGATTTTGAAATCTTTTGCGATCGCATCTCTCTTCTAAGGTGCGTTGCGTCTTGCAATAACGCACCTACTACTAGCAATTTGAGAGCATTAACAAAGTTTGCGTAGGCGTAGCCCGTCGTAGACATCACCTGCTACCCAAATCTAAGTGATCGCACAATCGGTAACGCGATATTATAGAACAAACAGGAAAGCGGTTTTTGGATTCTGCCAATGTCTGCAAAAGATATTGTCCACGAAACAGTCAAGCAGGCTCTTGAAAAAGAAAACTGGGTGGTTTACAGACGACCCATTAAAGCTTAAATTTGGAAATGTCAACTTTCAAATTGATTTGGGTGCAGAACGGGTATTAGCAGCCCAAAGAGCAGATGAAAAAATAGCCGTTGAAATCAAAAGCTTTCTAAATCCTTCCGCAATCACTGATTTTTATGCTGCTTTGGGACAATTTCTTAGCTATCGTCTTGCTATAGAACCTATTGAACCAGACCGAACTTTGTATATGGCAGTTCCATTAGATACTTACCAAACCTTTTTTCAATTTGAGTTTACACAAACGGCGATAGAAAGATATCAGATTTTGTTAATCGTATACGATTCCGAAAATGAGGTGATTGTGCAATGGATAAACTAGCAAAGTATAGAGAATATATTCAAACATTACTGACTCGTTATGCAAGTGATGATAAATCAGATCATGAAGTAGAAGTTCAACTTATTCTTGATGCAGAGCGAGATCATTATCAGTGGATGAATGTTGGCTGGCAAGGATCTAACCGTATTTATCGATGCATTATACATTTTGATATTAGAGATGGTAAAATTTGGCTTCAGCAGAATTTGACTGATCAAAATCCAGCTGAGGAGTTAGTTGCTATGGGAGTATTAAAGGAAGACATTGTGCTGGGTTTACAACCTCCATATAAACGACAGTACACAGAATATGGTATAGCTTAAATTTTCTTATTTATTGGGTGCATTGTTGCAAAGACGGAATGCACCATGATCTCAAGGGATTTGATAATATTAACAAAGTGAGCGACGCCGAATAGCCCGTCGTAGACATCGCTTGCTTAAAATCCAACTAAGGCGATCGCTTATCAAATCTTCAATTTTACCTAGACTTTATGAAATAATTGATCATACCTAAAATTATTATATGAGCCGGATAGAACACATAGAACCATCTAGCCCGTGAACCTTGTTTACCATTGAACTGAAAGACAATGAATCCTGCAAAAATTGCCCAAACTTGAAATATATAATGCATAGATAAAATTACTAAAATAAAGTGAAAAATGCACCAGCAGAGCAACCAGACTAGGGGTTTTAGTTTCTCTGTTAGAGACATCAATAAAATTACTCCAATCCCATATACTCCATACTCAAAGCCCAAGCCCACGGCAGCTGCTGCACACAATCCAGTAATTATTAATTGCTGCCATAATTGCGGGTAACGCTTTACTAAGCGCAACATCACAAGTCCCAGAAAAAGCGTGAAGAGAATATTAGGTGATAAGCTCTGGAAAACAACAGTATAGATTGGCTGAGATATAATTGCTGTAATTAATAGCCTGCTTCCATAGCGGTACACATTTTGGGTATGTTTTTCGCCTTTAGCCAAAAGCCATGCAAACAAAGGAAAGCTCAATCGCCCAAAAAAGTGCAATGTTAATAACTCTGGCATTAGCAAATAGCACACATGATCCATAAGCATGAACAATGCTGCTAAGATTTTAATACTGAAAGCTGAAACTTTTATCACAACCCTACAGTTACCTTGTATTCTTTGATATAAAATCCCAAAAATCTTATTAATTTAATATAATATTTATTCAAAATCCTAGCAATTTGATAACATTAACAAAAAGGCGATGTCTACGATGGGCTATTCGGCGTAGCCCCCTTCAGCAGAGAAAGCAAAAACACTATGGCAAAGCGTAAGAAAAGCAATCTCCAGTGGATTAAAGAAACCCTTGAACTAAAACCTGACCATCGTTGGGAATCTCCATCAGGCTACAAAATATTTGTAGCAGATCGAGGCGCTGTTCGCTTCAACGTTCCCCAGGATTGGGTTTTTGAGCCACAAGAAAAATCATTTAAGTTCCTCGATAAAAAACCACCCGACGATGATTGCTGCCTAGAAGTATCTTTCAATCGCCTGCCACCCAATGACTGGAGCCAGTTTCCGCTAAAATCTACCTTGAAGAAAATCATGGAAGACGACAGTCGCAACGTCATTGCTAAGGGAGAAATTGTTACCATCAAGCGCCAAACCGCCAGAATTGTTTGGACAGAGATGAAGTTTATTGACACTCAAGCAGAACCACGGGAAGCTTTTTCGCGGACTTGCATTGGTTTAGGGTCAAATGTTCAGTGCTTGATTACATTCGATTATTGGGTAGATCAAGCAGAGCCGCTAATACCCATTTGGGATGAAGCAATCCGTAGTCTCACACTAGGGTTGTATATTCGTGACCCCATGACTGGTCTGGCTTTTCCAGACTAAGTTACAAGAATGAATTGTGAGCATCTATTAAATTGAGGTGATGTTTACGATGGTCGTAGTTGTAAGACCTCGCAATTTCTATGTGCTAAATTTGGAGCGGGATAGTAACAAAGTTACAAAGCTATAGTTGAGGTTCCATAAGCCTAACTGGTGCGCCATCCTCTGGTATGAGCGGATACCGCCGAGTGCTTTAAACTATACCATCGTTTGATTAGCTCAGTTGGTAGAGCGATCGACTCATAATCGATGGGTCACAGGTTCGACTCCTGTATCAAACCCCAGAAAGTTAGCTCACTGGTAGAGCAATCGACTCATAATCGATGTGTTGTAGGTTCAATTCCTACACTTTCCACCAACCCTGTCCGGGTTAAAAGACACTACTCTGTCACAGTAGCCAATATGGTACGGGAGAAATCCCCAAACGGTTCGAGTCCGTCATTTTCCAAACTCTGCGGTGCAAGTGTTCTGCTATCGGTCATTACTCGTAAGGGTGATGTTCGGTAGCCACAGTTAAGGAGCAAGCGCAACTGCATTTCTCCCTAACTTGAGTATGTTCCTTCGTTTTCTAAATCTAGTTTTCCTTCGGTGATTCTAGATTAGCAACCGAACGGCATATTTGAGCGCGGTTCTCTTTTTCTAGATTGCCATTGAGCAGTCTCTTGAAAAGTAACAGCAATCTTAATCCAGTTTTGGAGATGCTTTTGCCCACACCTGAACTGTAAACATTTGTACTGGCAGAGTAAAAAAATATTTTGTATTATATAGTAGTACAAGCAGCTAAAACCAATCCTTTAGCCTTTTTCACAAGTTTGCAAACTCCACTACTTAAGCTGTGAGACAGGGATGTGACAGTCCGAACTCTCAGCCGGATTGTGCCTAACCCAGACTTTCCCCTCGAAGATGTACTCATTGAAAAACATCCCGACTTTGTTGCTGCCTACTGTGAAATAGTGCAATTACTAACTTCGCAAGTTGCAATTGTGCGGTATCGAGGGAAAGTTATTTCTATTTTGCCGCCCACAAGTCGCAAGCTGTTTTGGCAGGGTATTGAAGTGGAAATTCTCGACATCAGCGCTGATGCTCAGTTACAGTCTGCTTTAGTGGCTGAGTTAGTTGAGGGTTCAACAGAAGTAAAATTGCTCAGTCGCAATTGTTTGCATATTTGCCAAGTTCCGGCACAGCACATTGGATTAGTATATATAAATCAAGAGTATCAAGGGCAGCGATCGCCAGGAGTACACGCTTGGTGGTTATTTGGACGCTCTTTTCAAACCGAAACCATTGACCTACGACTACAAAATATGGAAGTATCCGGTCAAGACATCCTTTCTAAAGATAAAGTACCTCTGCGGTTGAACTTAACGGCTGGCTTCCGCATTCAAGATCCATTGAGAGCAAAAAGTGCCTTGTCAGATATTTCCGGCTTCTTATACAAAGAATTACAGTTTGCTTTGCGTGGTGCGATCGGCGAACGAAGTTTAGATGCATTATTAGAAGATAAAGGTGCGATCGATAGAAGCATCTCTGAATACATTCGCCAGAAAGCCGCAGACTATGGAATTGAAGTAGATTCTGTAGGTGTCAAAGATATTATTTTACCTGGTGAGATTAAGGCTATTTTGAGCAAAGTAGTCGAGGCAGAAAAAACGGCTCAAGCAAACGTAGTCAGACGTAGAGAAGAAACCGCCGCTACCCGCAGTATGCTCAACACTGCCAAAGTGATGGAGGATAACCCCGTCGCATTGCGTTTGAAGGAACTCGAAGTATTAGAGCGGATTGCAGAGAAGATTGATCGGATTCAAGTTAACGGCAGTTTGGATAGTATTTTAACAGACTTGATTCGGATGAATCCGCAATAAAAAGGGCGGTTATAAACTGCATCTAGACAGGTAAAACCCACCTGCGTGGGTTTCAAACCCTCAATTTTTCCTTATTGCTTGTGTAGCTGCGAATTCCATTCGCCCTGGCTCTAAGTAGACACCAATGGATAGGACGTGGCTATGGTTCTTATATATCCTTATCGACTGAATGATTGTATAAAAATTTTCCATACAATAAGTAGTTTTCCTGAAATTCTTTAGTAAAATTTATTGCTAACCTGAGTTCGACGTAATAAAATTAGCTACAAGTACTTCCTGACAAGAGTTACAGTATTTTCTCGTAGTTGTTATATTGTCAATAAATAAAAATTATTGACAATATATTGCGATCTGACCACTTCAATCAGTAATTTTTTTTACGAAATATTAAATAATATGATGAATCAAAGTAAGTACAGTACCACATATCCGACAATCAAATAATTATTTTTTTGATAAAAATGAGAGGATTATGTATGGAATTGGAAAAAGTGTTTTGTGAAATAGATGATTTTTGTGCAACTTTTGAAAAGACCTTTAAACCTAAAATCATTACATCTCAAAAACAACAAAGACAAAATAAGTGTCAACTATGCTTAAGTGAAGTTATGACAATAATAGTCTATTTTCATCATTCTAGTTATCGAACCTTCAAGGACTATTATAAAAAGAGTTTAGTAAAATATTATCAAAAATAATTTCCGCAACTAGTAAGTTATAATAGATTTGTGGAATTAATGCCTCATGCTTTAATACCTTTAATTTCATACTTAAATTCTCGGAAAGGTGACATTACTAGGATTAGTTTTATCGACAGTACAGCAATTCCGATTTGTCACCCAAAAAGGGCGAAAAAAAATAAAGTTTTTAGAGATTTATCGGGTTGGGGCAAGAGTTCTGTGGCTTGGTATTTTGGCTTTAAACTTCACTTAATTATTAATGAACGAGGGGAATTATTGGCTTTTCAAGTAACTCCTGGAAATACAGATGATCGAGTGCCTGTTCCAACTTTAACTGACAAATTATGGGGTAGTTTTTTTGGCGACAAAGGGTATATTTCTAAAAAATTATGGCAGGAACTTTGGTCAAATAACATCAAGCTAATTACGCCATTCAAGAAAAATATGAACAATAAACTAGTTGAGCTATGGGAAAAATTAATGCTGAGAAAAAGGTCATTAATTGAAACAGTTAATGACCAATTAAAGAATATTTCACAAGTTGTTCATTCTCGTCATAGAAGTGTAAAAAATTTTATGGTTAACCTAGTTGCAGGTTTAATTGCTTATACTTTTCAAGAGAAAAAACCTTCTTTGAAACTAGCTGAAAATGAAGTCACAAATTTACCTGCTTTGTTAGTTTAATTATTCTTTTAATTGAAGTAAATTATTTAACTTAATTTCCCAAAATAGCAGTTTTTGGATTAGTTTATTTTGACTATCTATTCTCAATAAGAATTGCTAATTGATAGA
>NZ_JBGTFY010000294.1:0-3223 GCF_041747015.1 Nostoc sp. | reverse complement strand
TGTAACAGAGGAAACTTCTCTTTACCAGCAACTATTTGACGAGATGTTCGATAGGTTCAACCTTTCGGCAAAGATTGTAGCAAAGCAAGCTGGAGTTTCAGAGGTGCTAATTTCTAGATTTCGTAAGGGAAAGGCTGACTTAGGAACTAGAAAGTTTCTAGCATTGTTAGGGGCTGTTCCTATAGAAGCACGGGAGTGGTATTTGTCTCAGCTGCTTGGGGCAAAGCCAAGTGTAAGCCTGCAAAAGCTTGTATCTGCTGCCTCTGCTGTAGAAAGAGTTGAAATCATTAATTTAATTGCCCATTCTTTCCTAGAAGATCGAAAAACTACTGGGACAAGTGAATTGATATCATCAGCAGTATGATCCATAGTAATCCCATGATATGAATGAATATAAGGGATATTAATGGACTTGTTGCTTGCCCGTATCCAATTTTAAAGCGATGTGATTGGATAATCTCCATGTTCGTCAGTCCAAAATACTTGCGTCGTAAAGGTTTTGTGTGGAGATAGTCAAATGCTTTGAGGTGCAAACTCATGATTAACCAATCAACACTATTAACTTTATTTAGTTGAGTAATTGGTGTATCCCTAATAACTTTGTAAAGATTTTAGAGACGCCCAATTTAAAGTGCGATTTTGATAAGATATGGGGTTTGGCAAACCTCGTATAACCTAATCTACTTTACCTTCTGGTAAGCCGTCCTCTGGGTATCTACGGGTACGCTACATGAACGCCAACGCCTTTTCGTTTGTAAAAATACTCACCCGTAGTTGCTTGGGGGTAACTAAACTGTGGCCTAAGCGATCGCTCTTTTTGCCCCAAAAACTTATTCCATTAACTTACCAATTTCGTTTAATTTCTGTGACAAAATTCCTTGTAGAGATTGAAGTTGTTCACGACTAGCATTAGCTAAAGTTATCTCAGATAATCCACTACTGATTTTTTGAATAATTACTTTTAGTTCTTTCGATTCAGATTGTTCTGGTGTTAAATACTTAGCTTTAATGTCCTTAATTAAATCGCGTGTCTCAGGTACAGTTAAATTTTCTTTTAATACCTGCTCTGTTGCTTTTATTCGTTCTATAGCTGCTTCTTGTTCGGAAATTTTCAATATTTT
Organism: Nostoc sp.; assembly: GCF_041747015.1. Lineage (GTDB taxonomy): Bacteria > Cyanobacteriota > Cyanobacteriia > Cyanobacteriales > Nostocaceae > Nostoc. The sequence continues at coordinate 2,102 of NZ_JBGTFY010000294.1, read as the reverse complement.
TGATGACAATGTTGCTAATGCCAATGCGTGAGCGCCTTTCAGTTCTTGATGACGAATTGCTCTTTTTAAATCTTCTGGCAAAGATAACATTGGTAAAAGATTGGACTTAACAGAAGCAGGATTCAACCCAAATTCTAAGAACACTAAAAATAAAGCTTGCTCCTCGTTAATAATACCCAGTACTTCTAAACCTTGTTGTTGCTCCTCACTACTAGCAATTAATAATTTTGTTAATTCCTTGACTTGATTATTACGTTCAAGCCGCTTAAGTACAGCACCAAGAGTTGTAGCAACCTCATCAATTTCTAAACCAGTTGATTTGGTGATCTCTTTAAATATTGCTTCTGCCTTATCGAGTGGATTTAAATCTTCAAAACCTAAAAAAGTCAATAACGATGATTGGTCTAAATCCTGTGGCTGAGGTACGATTAATGCCCGAATAGTCTTCCATCCTAATAGCTTCGCTCCTGACCAACGTAACTGTCCGTCTAAGAGCATATAACGACCGTTATCTTGAGTCACTAAAATTACTGGTGTAATCTGCCCATGTTTTTTTAGTAATCTCGCTTTTGCCTGAATAGACTCTTGTGTAATTGTTTGTCTCGGCTGGTTAGGGTTAGGGTCAATTAAACCTGTATCAATGGCAATCTCACCTGTTTGCGTTTGCAATTGCTCGCGCAGTTTGGCGATTTCTGTCTCTAATTCTGGTGATTGCGATGCACGTAATCTTTCTACTTCAGCTTGTAAATCCGTAATTTTTTGTTCTTGATCGGTTTTCTGTACTGCCCCTTTAAATTTATCGCCTATCTGCGGTAATCCTTTTGCCATTAGTTTTCCTTAATTAATGCAATTACATCATCAACAACTAATTTGAAATCTTTGCAAGCAGGATGCTTGGGACGATATTTGTGCAATGGTAATCCATAGGCACTAGCATTTTTAAACTCGTTAGAACTCCGAATTTTTGGATATAACTTTATCCCTAATCTCTCAGCAATTGCAGGTAACTGTGCCAGGTATTGCCTGTGCATAGCTACTACTCCGTTATACATACTGGGAACAAACCCTAAAATTGGTGGACGTGGTTCAAGTTGTAACTCGTCACTTGTGGAAATACACCATTCAACTAACTCTGCCGAACCAGAAATAGCTTTCATCTCTAACTGTACTGGAACCAAAACATGAGTAGCAGCAGCTAAAGCATTGACATTTAGCATACCCAAAGTTGCAGGACAGTCCAAAATAATTAAGTTATGAGGTAATGAATATTTATTTAGTTTGTCCGCTAAACTGTATTCTCCACGTTTTCTGATAACCAATTCATTAGCTATTTCAGCCAACAAGGGATGTCCTTGACACACCTCAACTTTGGAATCCCAAACTGGTACTAATGACCAATCACCTTTAAAATCCTTAGAAAGTAACTCTACTGTAGTTAAATTTGCTTCGGCTGGTGACAAACCACAAAATACGTCCAATGAACGTTGTGGGTCTAAATCTAACATAGCTACGCTATAACCCCGTTTACTTACTTCATAGGCAATATGTGTGCTAATGGTAGACTTACCTACTCCACCAGCATTAGCCAGAAGTGCGAGAACTATCTGTTTCATAAAAATTGCTCAAACTTAGTCGCAGTATATCAATGATTTGTCGAATTTTGAAATCCGACAAACATAAGTTCGAGAATTTTAATAAATGTCGGATTTTAAAATCCGACACTAGCTGGAGTCCAAAAATTACATTAGGCTAACTGAGGCTAGACTTTTTGGCGATTCGAGAAGCTCCCTAATTTATTTGTGGTGGACAAGCCTCTAGCTCATTTTTTTGTCGCCAAATTGATCACCCAAATAACTCCCGATGGTGATAAGCAAATCGAGAAACATCCAGACTGGCCACAGGTTTAGCATAAATAGCCTGGTTGCGAATAGCCTGTATCTGTTCTGACTCTCGCTCCATAGCTGGTGTGAATTCTTGTCGCTGTTTCAGCAAATCCTCAAACTCAATTTCCCCAGGTCTACCTTGATAAAAAGCCGACTCAGCACAACGACGGACTGCATTACCAATTTCTGCTGGACTGCAAATGCGATATTCAGCCAACA
>NZ_JBGTFY010000293.1:0-12490 GCF_041747015.1 Nostoc sp. | reverse complement strand
AAATTTTAGATGAAAACTGGTTTCCCGAATATAACCACAATCATCACGGTAAAGCCGATTAAAATAGATACTTAACTTGGGCTTCCATAGGAGTTATCCAGTCGTGCAGCCGGATTTAATAGGCTTGGAAATTAGCAAAGGAGAACTAAGACGTTTGACTGGGTTCGATCCAGAAGACGTTTTTCGACCCTCTGTTCTGCGAGATAGTAAAAAGCGATTAGGCTTTTTGATCAATGAAATGCTGGTAACGCTGGCGCTAACGCCAATAATTGTTGGCTCTGTTTATGCGTTTATTATTCTGCCGACAATTGGATCTTCAATTCGACTCGGAATTCTTTTACTAATTTTAGTGCCAATCCCGATATTAGTTGGGCGATCGCTCTGGCGACAATTAACCTGTCCTGAAGGGCTGACAATACTTTTAGATGAAGTTGATAAATATCATGACCTAATCCACGCCATAGATATTAATGACCAATTGGCAGCATCAGGAAACGTAGAAAGTAGTATCCAAGACCGAGATAAATTCACCGCCGCCTTACAACTAATTAGAGAAGATTTAGTCCGCGCTTTGAAAACGGAACGAATTTTGCGAGATAATAAAAAGCTGCTTGCTAATAACCAAGAGTTATTTGTGAATAATTTAGCCAGTCTGCAAGCCTTACAAGATAGTAGTCAAGCAGGCGAATATGCTCAACTGCTAAATCAATCATTGCAAATTGCGCTCGATGTGCAAGCAGAAATTAGAAAATTGCAGAAAGGCTAAAACCTCTGCTGATAACTTTCCCAAAAAACGATCGCCCCGTTGACTTAAATGAACAACAAACCCAAAATAATTGTCTTGGATGATGACCCTACAGGTTCTCAAACAGTCCACAGCTGCTTGCTGCTAATGCGTTGGGATGTGGACACCTTACGCAGTGGGTTACAGGATAATTCGCCGATTTTCTTTATACTGACTAACACTAGATCACTAACGCCAGAGTCAGCCACATCTGTAACTACAGAAGTTTGCCAAAACCTGAAAGTCGCCTTGGATGCGGAAGGGATTGACGATTTTTTGATTGTCAGCCGTTCTGATTCTACCTTGCGCGGACATTACCCCATTGAAACCGATGCGATCGCTCAAGAACTCGGCCCCTTTGATGCTCATTTTCTCGTACCAGCATTTTTTGACGGCGGACGCATCACCCGCGACAGTGTACATTACTTGATTATTGACGGTGTACCCACACCAGTCCATGAAACTGAATTTGCCCGTGATTCAGTCTTCAGCTACCATCACAGCTACTTACCCAAGTATGTCGAAGAAAAGACTCAAGGAGGAATTAGTGCCGAAGCAGTAGAAAGATTTCTCCTGGCTGATATTCGTGCTGGGAGTTTGTCACGCTTGCTACAACTTAGTGGTAATCAGTGCGCTGTCGTAGATGGTGAAACTCAAGATGATCTCAACCGCTTTGCACTAGACGTATTAGCAGCAGCAAGTCAAGGGAAACGCTTTCTGTTTCGCAGTGCAGCAAGTATTTTAACGGCTTTAGCCGCTTTACCACCCCAACCCATTGCCGCCGAAAACATGGCACAATACGTGCGGCAAGGCAAACCAGGTGCGGTGATTGTTGGTTCCCATGTGAAAAAGACTACTCAGCAATTAGAGGCGCTGTTGCAAGTAGAAGGAATTGTGGGAATCGAAGTGAATGTAGTGCGATTACTTGATGATGATGCAAATCAATCTGCGGCACTACTAACCGAAATCAAAGAAAGTACACGAACGGCACACGAGGTTGGCAAAACACCAGTGGTTTATACTAGCCGTCAGGAACTGAGCTTTAAGGATGCCAAGACACGATTGGAGTTTGGGGCAAAAGTTTCAAATTTATTGATGGATATTGTCCACGGTTTACCATCTGATATAGGATTCTTAATCAGCAAGGGTGGCATTACCTCAAACGATGTTTTGAGTGCTGGACTCGCTTTAACTTCAGCTCGCTTACTAGGTCAAATTTTAGCTGGTTGTTCAATGGTGTTAACGCCATCTGATCATCCCCAGTTTCCTGATTTGCCTGTGGTGCTGTTTCCAGGTAACGTCGGCGATGCTGATGCCTTGGGGACAATTTATCAAAGGTTGACCATTTAAAATCTGTTGTTTTTATGGCTAGTACTGCATGACTTCTGATTCTGCAATTCCCCATCTAAAGTCAAATTCTGCACTTCCTAATGCAGAACCAAACTCTACCCTTTCTGAGGTAGAGGTAAATCCTAGTGTTTCTGATCTAGAGTCAGATTCTATCCTCCCAGATGCTGAATTAAATTCTGTCCTCCTTTATTTAAAATCAAATACTGTCCTTGCGGATGTAGAGTCAAATCCTGCTAACCCAGATGTAGAGTCAAATACTGATGCGGTATCAGATTTTATCCTGACTGATTTAAATCCCAATCAGTCAGTATTACGAGGAAGTCGTGTAAATGACAATACTCAAGTCCAGTTAAAAAATCAGGAGGGACGACTATTATTAATTTTGCCCCCAGAATCTCAAGCATCTGCTTCAGAACTCAGTTGGTCTGATATTTGGCAACAAATAAGACAGCGCATAAATGCAGGCGATCGCTTCCGTATTTCTCATACCCCTGTGCATCTAATGGCACAAGATCGCCTGGTAGATGCCAGACAACTGCAAGAACTTGCCGAGGCTTTAAGTGAAGTCCAACTTCGGCTCATATCTGTCTCCACAAGTCGTCGTCAAACTGCGATCGCTGCCGTGACATCTGGGTATTCTGTAGAACAATTGCAGCCCGTAACTTCCCTGATATCAGAGCCAAAAGCTACAGCCATACACCAGGCAGATGCCCTCTATCTGGAAATGACAGTCCGCTCTGGAGCAGAAATTCGTCATCCGGGTACAGTAATTCTCTTGGGAGATTTAAATCCAGGTGGTATTGTAAGTGCAGATGGAGATATTATCATCTGGGGTCGTCTACGTGGAATCGCTCATGCTGGGGCCGGAGGTAATGTTTCGTGTCTGATTATGGCCTTGCAAATGGAGCCAACCCAATTGCGGATCGCCGATGCTGTAGCTAGGGCACCAGAAAAATTGCCGATGCAGTTTTATCCAGAAGTAGCACATATTACGCCCCAAGGAATTCGCATTGCTAGAGCTAGTGATTTTTCCAGAAATCAATTCACTAAGATTAATCAAGAGCCATAAATATTTACTATTTACTTAAAGGATGAAGTTTGAAGGATGAAATAAAAAAATACTCATGCCTCGCTCTAATTAGGCAGATCAGATATTTCTTCATACTTAATACGATACTTCATACTTTATACTGCAATTTACAGTTCTATAATTTCCTGAACCCTTATTGACCGCATTTCTATCATGACTCGCATTATTGTGATTACCTCCGGTAAAGGAGGAGTGGGTAAAACCACAGTTTCAGCAAATCTGGGCATGGCTTTAGCCAAAATGGGGCGTCAAGTTGCCTTGGTTGATGCGGATTTTGGTCTGAGAAATTTGGATTTGCTCCTAGGGCTGGAAAACCGCATTGTCTATACTGCGGTGGAAGTCTTGGCCAGAGAGTGCCGCTTAGAACAAGCCTTGGTGAAAGATAAGCGCCAACCCAATCTCGTACTCCTGCCAGCAGCCCAAAATCGCTCCAAAGATGCAGTCACACCTGAACAAATGAAATTATTGGTGAATGCACTAGCACAAAAGTATCAATATGTGATTATTGATAGCCCCGCCGGCATTGAAAATGGCTTTAAAAATGCGATTGGTCCGGCAAAAGAAGCGCTAATTGTCAGTACCCCAGAAATTTCCTCCGTTCGTGATGCTGACCGAGTAGTGGGCTTACTAGAAGCACAAGGCATCAAGCGGGTTCATTTAATAATTAACCGCATCAGACCCGCAATGGTGAAAGCAAATGATATGATGTCAGTGCAAGATGTTCAGGAACTTCTCGCCATTCCCCTGATCGGGGTAATCCCTGACGACGAGCGTGTTATTGTATCTACCAATCGCGGCGAACCCTTGGTGTTAGCGGAAAATCCCTCTTTAGCTGCCACAGCCTTTGAGAACATTGCTCGGAGATTAGAAGGGGAAAGTGTCGAATTTCTGGAGATCGACTCGTCCCAAGACAGCATCTTCGCCCGTCTACGAAGGTTGTTGTGGACAAAGATTGTTTAACTTATTTTACCAGTCTCCGCCCCAGACCTATTCGTAATGATTGAACTTCTAGAAAAACTTTTTTCTCGCGGTGCTGATAGCAGTCGAACTCAAGTCAAACGTCGCCTGCAATTGGTGATTGCTCACGATCGCGCTGATGTAGATCCTCAAACGTTGGAAAAAATGCGGCAGGAAATCTTAGATGTAGTCTGTCGCTATGTCGAAATTGACACAGAGGGCTTGGAGTTCTCTTTAGAAAGCAACCAAAGAACCACAGCTTTAATTGCCAACTTGCCTATCCGCCGGGTGAAAGGCACTATACCTGAGTGGGAAAGGGGTGATAAATAAGTCTTTATAGTTTTAATCTTAGAGGAGGTTTTAAAAGTCGAAACGAGTCAAAAATTATCCGAGTCGCTACAGTTACGGCTGGTTATAAAGCTATATGTATTGCTAGATACAGGGACATGAGATAATTAATATTTAATAATGATAACGAGCTGGTAAAAAATTTATTTCATCATCTTTTACAAGATATACAATTCTATGTTCTTGTGTTAAACGGCGAGACCAACCATTAGGATCTAAATATTTTAAAGGTTCCGGCTTACCTTTCCCCTTAAAAGGATCTCGGCAAGTCTCTTTGACAGATCCAAAACTCTAAGGGTAACTCGTTGCTCATTTTCCACCCAAAATTTTAAGTCTTCTAAAAATTCAGGTTGAAATACTGTTTTTCTTTGGTTTGGAGTTGCTGGAATTTCTTGTTTTGATTGGTTTTTGAGGTTCTTCTTTTTGGTCAAATCCTAATTCCTTGCTAAGATCATCCAAACTTTGAGATTTCACAACTCCTGATTTAGCTCGATTTAAAGCTGTTAGCAAACGTTCAGCGTTACGGGGAGAACGTAAAAGATGAGCAGTTTCTAGAATACTAGAAAGTTCATCAACAGGTATTAAAGCTACACTTTCAGCATTACGACGTGTAATGATTACAAAATAGCGTTCTGAAGTAACTTTCTGGCACAGTTCAGAGAGCTTTTCTCGTGCTTGTGTGTAAGTATAACTAGCCGAAACCATAAGTATCAAAAGTTCCGTTTTTTACTTGTAAATTGAATTTAGTACATTTTCGCTTCACCTGTACGCAAAGTCTGTACAGGTTGATGCTTTTATCATAACATAACGTGAGTTCGAAAAATCTTTTTTGACCTCTCCCCCAGCCCCTCTCCGACGCGGAAAGGGGAGCCAAAAGTCTAATTTTTCATTGCTCCTCCCTTTCCGAAACGGAGAGGGAGGTTGGGAGGGAGAGGTTCGTCGAATTCACGTTAACATAACAGAAATTGAGCAAGCCCTATTTTATGCAACGTCAAAAAAATCCCGTTGTCGCCACTGGTAACAACGAGAGTAGATAAGATTTTTAATAAACTACCGGTAGGCAAATTGTGGGCCTGCCCAAATTTCTGTGACCTTTTTACCAAAAGTAATTGGCTGATCATTCTCTGTTGTCGTTATAGTTTTGCCATCATTAGCAACTTGCATTAACGGCCAGTTTTCTTCGCCCAATTCACCCGCACGAAATAGCGCATGATTTGGTTGGCTTTTACTCCAACCTAACAATACTGCAATTTTCTCATGATCATTTTCCTCATAAGCAGGAGCAACTGTGTTGGCGTGATTGTTTTGCCGATCCCAAATCACTGCACTATCCGTAGAATCGCCTGTATTAAATATACCTTCAAACTTGCGTGCTAAGAAGCGATCGCCTTTTTCCGACCAGCTAACTGGAACTAATACCCCTATCTGACCGTTCGTATCAGTTTCGTCTGGAAACATCTCCTTTACAGCCTTTACCCTTAATAGAGGATCACTAACAGGAGTAGTCGAAGCCATCACCCACAACTTCTTGGTTTGCATATCTTGGACAAACAGAATACTGGTAACACGGCTGTTGTACATTTGGGGTTTTACCTCTAGTTGTACCCGGCTATAAACAGCATATTTACCATCTGGAGAAACCACAGGTACGCTACGGTAATGGCGTACTCCAGAACCACCATTTGAACCAATTGCCTCTTGAGTAGCTGTAATCCATTTCCAAGGAATAGGATGAGGACTGCCTATGGGATCTATTTGTTCTACTTGGGACTCATCGAGCGGTTCAACAGCAGGTATTTCCGTCGTTGTGGTTGGTTGTGATTCTCTAAGAGTTGGTGCTACTTGAGTTGCTGTCAATGATTCTGTAAAAGACTTTTCTCTAGCGAGAGAATTTTCTTCTGCTTTTAAAGACTGGATATTAGCAGCTTTGAGTTTTCGGATTAAATTAAGTTGACTAACAGGAACATCTGTTAATGGTGCGAGTTCAACTGCTGCCAAAGGATCAGAAACAGTTAAATTACTGTTTGATACAGAACTATCTGCTTGATCCCAAGACTCAATTTTATCTGCTGGTAATACTTGCGGTTCCTGGACAGCAGCACTTTGTATTGGCACAGAGTCAAATTCTTCTGTCAACGAGTTGATTTGATCTGCTTTTAATATTTCAGTTATCTCAGGCTCCCCGACTACGGCTATTTCCTTTGATAGAGAGTCAGACTCTCCAGTAATGGAAGTTAGTTTAGCTACTTCCATTACTGGAGTCGAGTGACCCGATGCCCCTAACAAGGGTGCGATCAGTATCACAACGACCACGTAATTGAGAAATGGTTGGGCGCGGAACCATCCTGACAGCAAAAGGGGTTTAAGCATTTGTAGACTCTCTAGAGGGGGGCGATCGCTATGTGAGAAGCAATACCTATGCAGGAAGGGGGCAGGCAGTAATTATATGTATAACAAGAAACTAAAAGCTTTGACGAAATAATTTGTTCAAAGTTCGCAGAGTTTTACAAAAATTTAGTATCATTGTCTACACCTTTTCTTGCTCAGGTACTGAATATTTTTTTGCAAAAATATGCGAGTATAGTAAATATGCTGAGAACTCAGTAATTACTACACAATTTAATATTGCTGTTGCTATATCCAATCACATCAAAAACAGGTATTGATCAATGGATATTCAGGGTATAGTTTAGGCAATGACGCTAACAACCAAGAGTAAGATAACTCGGTTATTGGGGATCGTACTAGCGATCGCTAGTACACAACAAACAAGCCGGGTTACATACTAAAGATAACAGCGCAAACCGTCATAACGGTAAACGTGAGGCGTTACTTGAAAAGCTGGGAAAGCGGACGCATAATACATTATACTCCGAAAATACTGCTGTCAGCAACCCAAATTTATAAATTGCAATCTCAACTACAAAAATAGCTAAAAGACACAATAATTTTCTAGAAACCCAGTAGCATTTAATGCCAATTTGGGAAAATAATCGGGAACACAACAAAATTTACTCGGTAGATGATCTAGCGGCTCGTGACGAGACACCACTAAACAATTAGGCTGACTAAAGGTAGATGCAGTTGATACTAGCTGTTACACTTGGCAACTTAACTATTAAGTTGATCAAGCAGGCTTTGGTTTCACCAATACGAAAATATTGTACCACCAAACAGCCGATATTATTTACAGCAAATCAACTCTGTTTTGCAACTGCCGTCCAGAATACAGGAGCCTGTTAAATGCTGGCTTGGTGAATTCTATTTCAATATACAACTTAAATGTTGTCAGTTATAAGGGGCGCACTTACCATTAATTAATGACTAACAACTAAATTATTAATGAAAATTGTATTCTTTGGTACACCAGAGTTTGCCGTCCCCACGCTGGAAAAGTTATTGAATCATTCAGAATTTGAGGTTTTGGCAGTTGTCACCCAACCAGATAAACGCCGGGAACGCGGAAATAAACTCACCCCAACACCTGTAAAAGCGATCGCTACTGCTCACAATTTACCAGTATGGCAACCCGAACGGATTAAAAAAGACACTGAAACTTTAAGCAAACTCAAGCAATCAAACGCAGATATGTTTGTTGTTGTCGCCTATGGACAGATTTTATCGTCAAAAATCCTAAATATGCCAAAGTTGGGCTGCATTAATGTACATGGCTCGATTTTACCCAAATATCGGGGTGCAGCGCCGATTCAGTGGTGTTTGTATAACGGTGAGAGGGAAACGGGGATCACGACTATGTTAATGGATGTGGGGATGGATACCGGGGCAATGCTACAAACAGCCACTACACCGATTGAATTACTGGATAATGCCCAAAATTTAGCCGAAAGACTAGCTGCGATCGGTGGGGATTTGTTGGTGGAAACTCTGTTAAAGTTGGAACGCCAGGAAATTCAACCAATTCCCCAAGATAATTTAGCGGCTACTTATGCGCCTCTGATTCAAAAACAAGATTATGGTTTGGATTGGTCAAAAAGTGCTGTTCAATTACACAATCAAATCAGAGGCTTTTATCCTAACTGCACGGCTACCTTTCGTGACAACCTGCTGAAAATCACCGCTTCTGTTCCCCTTGATTTTGTAGGCGATGTCTGGCGACAAGCCGCTCCGCGTCTACGCAATCTACCACCAGAATTACAAGAATTAGATCATAAATTACCTGATTTGTCAAATGTATCAGATAGACCAGGAGTTGTAGTAAGCATTGTCAAAGGAATTGGAGCGATCGTCCAAACTGGGGAAGGTTTGTTGCTGTTGCGAGAGGTTCAGCTAGCTGGTAAACGTCCCCAGTCGGGATGGGATTTTGTTAATGGTACCCGCTTAACTGTGGGAGAAGTTTTTAGTGCGGGGAGTTGAGGGGTTGCCAATTTTAGATTTTGGATTAAAGGAAAAATCCAAAATTAAATGACTTCTAATTTTTCATAAAAGCGGCAAGATTTGCAAGGGCCATCGGGGTTGACTGCACAGCGAAAAATTTCTGAATGAGCATTGTAACAGCAGGTGGCATCACCGATTACCCAACGTCCCTCTACCAAACTTTTCTCAGATGGTCGTTTAGCAGACTGGACGTAAATAGCAATATTGTGCAAGCGGTAGCGCCCTGCTTTAAGTTGGTATCTGTGGCGGCGCTCTAAAACCGCGTAGGTTTTACCTTGAAAATCGAGATAGTTTCCGGGTTGGGGTGTCCAATCAAGTTGGACTCTGCCGAGAGACTCACGCGGATGCGTCAGAATCACCTCGGTTTGTAAAGAGTCTGGCTCCATAAGCTTATGTGATTATGATTTACGTTATAAGGATGGTATCGTAATAGCTTTCTTTAGCTTACCGAATTTAAATTACAATTATTAACAATCCCCCTGCGCCCTTACGGATTACGGCAACCAAAAGTCAGGTAGAATAGTTTTGCCTAAGTCACGCAAAGTTCGGTTGAGCGATCGCGCCACTTGTATATGCACTTCATCCTCTTCTACAGCTAAAATCTCAGATGGCTGACCTTCTCCTAAATAAGCCACCACCAAATTCGCCGCCTCCAAACCAGTAACATAAGCCTTTTCCTGTGACCAGGAACCATGACGGTTCACAATCCAATCCCCACTCATAAACACATTTTCAAAACTTGTCTTAGCGGGCAACATATAACGATAGCTACCAGGTGCAAAGTGAGTTACCGCCTGAGGTAGCCGAATTACACTACTATCAATTATCTTTGCCTCTCGAAACGCTGGCACACAACTTGCTAAATAACCCTGAACTATTGGTAAAATCTCCTCATCGCTCAAACTGAGAAACTGATTCGCGTGATAAAAATCAGCTTCAATCACTGTTCCCGGCTCATCTCGATATTCATCATGGAGAGCATTCAAATCAAAAAACGTCCAACCTGTAGCTGCGTCAAATCCAAAGCAAGCATTAGAAGGACGAGGAATATCAATTTTGCGATCAAACCATAGTCGCGTTGCTAAAACGTCAATTGCTCTCAAATTGCTCAAATTACGGAATTCTTCACGGCTTTGTAAACTAGGGCTAGTTGAGACAATTTTCTTCATACCCGTGATCCCAACCGCAAAAATCACAGCATCTGCTTCAATTACTTCATCACCGCAAACCACACCCTTTGCTCGATGATTGCTATCAACAATTAAGTCTGTAACCCGGCGCTTCGGCAACACTCGCGCCCCAGCTTTTTCAATACGTTCCACCCAAGGACGAAATATCTTTTCGCCCACAGTTCCCCGACACCAAACTACATCAAAATCAGATTGATGAGCCAGAATAAAAAAGTAAAGCATCCCTAAAGTTGCTGCGGCTGAACATTGCTCACCAGGGGCAAACAAGCCCACCAATAACATTGGTTCAAAAGCCTCGCGGTAAAGTCGTGCAGAAACGTTAAAGTCTTTGAACAATTCACGGGCAGTTACAAAGTCATAGCGCCGCCAAGCTGCATCGGAATTGTCAAAATCAACCACAGCATAAAGTAAAGGTAGGGCACTGAGACGGTCAATTAGAGGCAGGCGCTTAAACTGGGTGTAGAGAAAAGTTCCCAGTGGGGAGGGAAGTCGTGGTAACTCTTGAAAAATCGGTGATTCAACTTCCAACCCTGCAGGCGAATATTGCGAAGAACGAGTCCAAGTCGTAAAAGGATTAATTTCTAATTCATTAATTAAGGAAAAAATATTTTTATAAGGATACCAGAAGCCATGAATGCCCGCTTCAACAGATTTTCCGGCTGCTGTTTGCCAACCTGCCACCAGTCCACCAGGATAGGAACCTGCTTCTAAAAGTGTCACATCATAGCCTTGTTTTGCCAAATGGTAGGTTGCTCCTAAACCAGCCCAACCTCCACCTACAACTACCACCCGTTTTTGTTGTGACCCTGCTACCATCCCAGCCTCCAATTGTTGTAGTCCATCAACTAATGTATACGAACTTGCGTTGCGATCGGATGACAGGTCGTTATTGTAACGGTTTTCCCTTGGATACAATAAGCACAGATGTGTTACCCTATGAACTATATTTCATCGAATTGAAAACAGCTATAGATTTTGAAAAAAGATTAAGGGAAGCAGTTCCGTAAAAATCCCTTGCGGTTAATGCTGAGTTAAGAGTATAACAGAAAACAGGCTCAACTATTAATGGGTAATAATCCTAATGACTCAATTAGCAAATGCAAAATTCAGTCTTAATGACTTTGAATTACGAGATGGCATTTATTTTCCTAGCGACTATGAACAATTGAATAACACTCAACATAAAAAAACATGGGATGCAATTGGTAAGACATACTACGGTTCTCAAAAAATTGAAAAAATTGCAGATACATCGCCCATTAAACAAGATTACACTCTGCTAACTGGTACACCTGGAGGTACTTGGAACAAATTTCCGTTGAATAAATCTGTTGATTCTATTCTGGAGATTGGTTCTGGTTATGGTCGCGCACCTTTGCATCTTTCTAAAGCAAAAAATCTGAGATGCGAGAAATATTATGGGATTGATATTTCTGAACCTTTATTGCGGCGGTTAGTCAAGGTTAAACAAGAATACAATTTTTTTCCAGAAGCTGAATTTAACTTAATTTGCACTTCTGCTGAAATATTGCCTTTAGAAGATAATTCTATAGATTTGGTAATTTCTAACTGCGTTTTTATGCATATACCAGATGCACAATTGAGAAACTTGTTGGCTGACATCTCTCGCGTACTTAAACCCGGCGGAATTTTCGTTTTTAATCATTCCTTTCACAACAAGTCCTGTCCTTCTCATATTATCCATAATTTTATCAGAAGGCTGAACCCATTTGTAAGAAATCCAGTCTATCTCAAGCAATATACATCTGCTGAAATAAATGAAATGTTAGCGACTGCTGGTATAAAAACGAAGTGTCCACAATACATTGTCGAACCAACAGAAGAATATGCAATTTTACCGGAAACCATTAAAGGAATTCCAGTACCATTTGCTAATGCTATCAACAGAAGTCTCAAGCCATCAGGTAGTTTAAAAGAAACTTTGGCTTATGGTTTTAGTGCCTATAGCAGTCAACTAGACTAATTAAGAAATTATCTTGTTGTCACTAGTCAAAATATATAGCAATCTTATTTGATTTGTAAGAATTGCCAGCCGAAGATCCCGAACTTCTTTGAGAAGTCCAGGATCTTGTTTCTCACGAATGATTCAGGATTGCTATAGCGTTTTTCAAATGAACAGAATACAAAGAATTTATAGAGGCACAACATTGTTGTGCTTTTGCTTTGGCAATAAATGCTTATGAACTGTGTTCACAACGCCAGATGAACAATACATTACAGCACTTCCTGCTGCTATGAGGTACAGATACCTGGGATGCTATTAGTAATCTGTCAAGCTAGTAATGAAAAGTTTGTAGTAAGCACTTTAGTGCTTAGAAAATAAGGACTGAAGTCCTTGCTACGAACTTTCTTACC
>NZ_JBGTFY010000292.1:0-6322 GCF_041747015.1 Nostoc sp. | reverse complement strand
AATTTCCGGCAGGCCAATAAGAACCCCAAGCTTTACTATGCGTTTCAATCCCTAATAGGGATTTTGGTGAATTGCAATTCCCAGAGGTGGGCTGTGCGGTTGAAGCACGATACGTTTCAATCCCTAATAGGGATTTTGGTGAATTGCAATCGCAATCTGATGATTCCAGAAATGCTCGGAAAAGCGTTTCAATCCCTAATAGGGATTTTGGTGAATTGCAATTTGGAATGGCATGGTTAGTGGATTGCCAGTGGGAAGTAAGCCGTTTCAATCCCTAATAGGGATTTTGGTGAATTGCAATATTTTAGGCTCTCAGGAGTAACCCGAAGTGCTGGGTTTCAATCCCTAATAGGGATTTTGGTGAATTGCAATGAAGAAATTGTAGAAGGTGGTGGAATGTCTGAAGGTTTCAATCCCTAATAGGGATTTTGGTGAATTGCAATTGTAGAATTAACTACGGATAATCAAGTATACCAAGTGTTTCAATCCCTAATAGGGATTTTGGTGAATTGCAATCTCGGAGTATCTTATTGAAGCCTCTAGATGCCTTTAGGTTTCAATCCCTAATAGGGATTTTGGTGAATTGCAATCGCTGGCGTCTAAAAGCCGTGTTGTATTTGGTTTTCAAGGTGCAGTTGCGCGAACCACTGAATCATAACACAGGGGATAGTAATAGCACAAGAGCCAAATCGCTGAAAGCCAGTCCCCATAAGGTGCGCGGAAGGATTAAAAGTATTAATGCCCTCAAATTCTTGTATAGATGGAGATGCAGCCATTTTTTGCCTCTTCTTATTTTCTACACCTACCTATCCGCGCATTTGGCAAGAAAATTAGTTTGATTGCCTGAGAACTACTCTATTAAAATATAGCGATCGCCTAATCCTTGCACACCTTAATTTACCAAATCAGGGAATACTTCTTGCACAGCCGGATGGACTAAACGATGATTCCACACATTCACACCCTTAGCTAATGCTGGGTTAACTTCCAGCGCCTTAATTCCTAAATTCGCTAACTGGACGACATAAGGTAATGTACTATTATTAAGTGCCTGAGTTGCTGTCCAAGGTACTGCTCCTGGCATATTAGGAACGCCATAATGCACCACACCCTCTTCAACGTATACCGGATTTGTGTGGGATGTAGGATGTAAGGTTTCTATGCAACCGCCTTGATCAACAGCTACATCAACTATTACAGAACCAGGACGCATTTGTTTGACCAATTCACGGGATACTAATATTGGCGCCCTACGTCCTAACACTAAAACTGCACCAATGAGCAAATCGGCTTCAATGACTGCGGCTTCAATATGGGCTGAGTTGCTGTAAAGCAATTCGACTCTAGAGCCAAAGAGAGTTTCTAGGTAAGATAAGCGCTCGACACTTACATCTAAAATCTGCACGATCGCACCCACGCCCACGGCAATTTTAGCTGCTTCTGTGCCAACAACGCCACCACCTAAAATTACAACTTTGCCCGGTTTGACTCCAGGTACACCGCCCAAAAGCACACCTCTACCACCTTGCTGACGTTCTAAGAATCTGGCTCCAAATTGTACTGCTAGCCGACCGGCAATAACGCTCATGGGGGTGAGCAAAGGTAGTTTGTTAGCACCAGGTTGTTCTACAGTTTCGTAGGCGATCGCAGTTGTGCCACAATCAATTAAATGCTCGGTCAATTTGCGATCGGCTGCTAAATGTAAATAAGTAAATAATATCTGCCCTTTTTGCAAAAATTTATACTCAGATGTCAGCGGCTCTTTGACTTTCACAACCAATTCCCGATTCCAAGCCAATTCTGATGTCAGGACAATCTCGGCTCCAGCACTTCTGTAGTCGTCATCTGTAAATCCAGCACCAGTACCAGCTTGCGTCTGGACAAAAATAGTATGACCATTTTCTCCTAGCACCCGCACACTAGAAGGACTTAAACCTACCCGAAACTCTTGATCCTTATTTTCCTTCGGAACGCCGATTTCCATGTACCGCCTCTGATAATTTTTTTGTTTAATAAATGTAGCCTGCCATTCTCTAGCTTGCTACTTCCGTATTACAGATAGCTGTTCTCAGTTTCTCAATTTAATCTGAGTAGCCCTAAACTCTTACGCTTGACTATTGCCCCAGTATTTATACAATATATAAAGAATAGTAACAATTTATTAATGAAGCAATTGTATAGCTCCCTACTAGGAAGCTTTTGCTGACTTGTCAAGTCATCTTGGCGTTCAAGCACTGCAATCAGCTCATCAACTACCAACTCTAGGCTAAATGGTAAAGGTTAAAGGGAAAAGAACGAGTCAATTCCCTTAACCTTTACCCCTTATCCACACTTTCTCCGATTTCTGCCAGAAGTCTAATATCAAGTCCCGTTTGCCGAAAAAAGGTTTTTTAAAATGATGCAATCACAGCCTACGATTATACCTAAATTAGAGGAGCCTAAGTTTGGCTTTAACGAATATGCTGAACGCTTGAATGGTCGAGCGGCAATGATTGGCTTCGCTTTGACGCTGGTAATTGAATACGTCACCAATCAAGGGGTAGTATCATGGCTGGGTCTGAAGTAGTGCTATCAACAAGCAAAAGCCGGAAGTTGTAAGCTAGTAGTTAAAGTTTCAACCAACTTAACAACCAGTTGGTTG
The DNA here is from genome assembly GCF_041747015.1 of Nostoc sp. Lineage (GTDB taxonomy): Bacteria > Cyanobacteriota > Cyanobacteriia > Cyanobacteriales > Nostocaceae > Nostoc. The sequence goes on along the minus strand of NZ_JBGTFY010000292.1, from coordinate 3,681 downwards.
AAACTTTAACAATTGATAACTAAGTACTTCATTCTAGATACTTTAATTAGATTTATTCGGAGATTATTGCCGTAGAATGTAAGCAAGAGAGGAATTTAAATATCTAATTATTGATTGAAATCTCATAACATTTGCAACTATTACAGCACGGCAGAAATGTAACCACAATCTTAATTAACCACGCAAGGGGCTTAAGCCACTTGTTTAAAGATAGGCAAACTTCCGCCACAATGTAGTATGTGCAAGGCGATTAATGAGTACGTTTCCTCCCCTACTAAAGAAAATCATAACTAGTGTCTGCCTTGGATCATAAAGGCAAATTATGGGTGAGGTATTCTTGCTAAATATACATAAAAAGTGAACTGGAACCAACCAAGCTGTGATGAATGCTGTATTACCTCGTTTTTTAAAGTCAACCTACCGAAAAGAGCCAATAATCAGTGTGTTGATTACGATGGGCTTTATCGATGCCTTAATTGGCGGATTGAATGATAGCTGGTCATTGTTCGCTTTTGGTTTGGGAACGGCAGGGACAGTGCTAGCCTTTAAGTTATGGCGTATCCAGCAGCATCGTCCTCTACCAGAGGAGCCTGTAGTGCAACATTATTTGCCCTCTCGTTCTTCTAGCCCGCCTTTACCAATGTTAAGCGTTTCTAAGAAAAAACCACATCTTTAGAAAGTACTGAATTATCACTCAAAATTAGGCAAAATTGATTGGTGTAACCATATATAAAAGTAAATGAGGAAAAATAGTGAGGATTGAGGGAAGAAGTAGGGGTAGTTTTTTACGACCTTATATTATCCTGACATTTATGGCAGTTGTTGCCCTTCCAGTGACTACCTGGAAAGGATTTTATATTCATCAAGCGAATGCTGCCATTGAAGTAATACCAAATGCCCCAAATACCGAGATTTCTGCTAATTTACAATTACTTTACACACTAAAAGGACATAACGGAACCGTTAAATCCCTGGCTTTCAGTCCAGACAATAGAATTCTTGTCAGTGGAGGCGCAGAAAACGAGGGTGTAATTCGCCTGTGGAATCTAACAAATGGCAGAAAGTTAGGGAATATTAGCAAAGCGCACAAAACAGCCGTAGAATCTTTAGTGATTTCGCCAGATGGTCAAACTCTCATTAGCTGTAGTAATGACAATACAATTAACCTCTGGAACCTGAAAAATTTTAAGTTTAGCCGCTCTTTTGTTGGACATACTAGTAACGTATTATCTTTAGCGGTGTCTCCTGATAGTAAAGTTCTGATCAGTGGAGGTTTAGATGGGATTCGTATATGGGATTTGCTACAACAGCGACCTCTAGGTACTCTAGTACGTTTTGATAATTTGATTTATACCCTAGCCATTAGTCCGAATGGGCAAACATTGGTTAGTGGTGACAATAAGGGTGTAATCAAGCTGTGGAATTTGAATAATGGTCAATTAATAAGTGAATTTGTCGCTCATTCTAATGCTGTTAGCAGTGTGATCTTTACACCAGATGGAGAAACATTAGTTACTGCTAGTCGCGATCGCACAATAAAACTGTGGAATATTAATACTGGAGAATTAGTCCGCACCCTTACAGGACATAATAATTGGGTGAATGCGATCGCTATTAACCCCGATGGACAAACCCTTGCTAGTGCTGGCAGAGATGGAATTAAGTTGTGGAATTTAACTACAGGTGAATTAACAGGTATACTAAATGGACATACAGACTGGGTAAGTGCGATCGCTTTTAGTCCAGATGGGCGAACACTTGCCAGTGGTGGATTTGATCAACAAATCAAGATTTGGGGGACTCCACTAAAGCGTAATTAAGAGCGATACCTAACTATGTTGATCTATTAAGTTGTACTTGTCGGGAGATGTCAAGCCCCTGAGACTTTCGCTACAAGTTGAAGAGAGAGGCTTTATAGGATGGCGTCAAGCAATGGCAGACAAACCCCAAGAAATAGAGGTGAATAAATTAGTTAATTCACCCACGAAAACTTCAGAAGTAAAAATCCACGTCAAATCATCAGTAGAAGATCAACCGTCTATCGTAGAGTCCTTTGCTCAAACTGTTGCTCAGACTGGCAAAGCAGTTTTAGACACAGTTGTAGAGGTGGGAGAATTCACAGCGAAACAAACACACAAGTTAATTGAGCAAACACCTCAACCCAGTGGTGAGGTAGTCAATCGCCTCGGCGAAAATTGGCTGATTAGAAAACTATCTGGAGTGTTAAATCTAAATTGGCTAATTGGTGCTACTGACGTTGTTAATCTGGAAAAAGCCGAAGCTGCGGTAAATAAGCTTAAGCAACAGTATCCTCATGAATCACCCAGCCAAATTGCTCACCGAATCATGGTCGAAAAAGCAACTAAAGCAGGCACTATTGGGCTAGCAACTAGTTTTTTGCCAGGAATAGCTGTGGCGTTATTGGCAATTGATTTAGCCGCAACCACAGAATTGCAGTCAGAAATGCTTTATCAGATTGCATCTGTCTATGGGCTAGATTTAAAAGATCCGGCTCGTAAAGGTGAAATTATGGCAATTTTTGGTCTGGCTTTGGGCGGGGGACGGCTGTTGAAAGCTGCGGGATTAGGCTTGTTGCGAAATGTGCCATTTGCTGGTGCAGCGATCGCTGTAAGTTCAAATGCAACGATGATCTATTCATTGGGGTATGCTGCTTGTCGATTTTACGAAGCCAAGCTAGATACATCAACTTCCATGACATCGCCACAAACATTAGCAACCTTAAAACAACAGAGTCAGAAGTATCTCGAAAGTGCGATCGCTCAAGAAGCTATCATGGATCAAATATTAGTTCATATGATCCTTGCCAGTCATCCAGACAAGACTTTAGAAGAAATTTTGCCAGAATTACAATCTGTAAAACTCAGTCCTACCTCGTTGTCTGCCATTGCCGAAAATATCAAATCACCTAAGTCTTTAGATGTATTGCTCAATCAGCTGAATCGTGATTTTGCCATACCCTTGTTAGCTCAATGTTACAAAATTGCCCAGCTTGATAATCAGACTACAGCAGTTGAGCAAGAAATAATAGATGCGATCGCTAACAAATTCAACATCGATACAAATCGAATTGGGGCATAGGGCAGAAAGTAGGAGGTAAAAGAATGGAATTCGTAGCTTCATAGACGAGTCTTTAATACTCGTCAACACAGTTTTGATCGGAGTTCACGAGTATTAAATACAGAACTAACTCTTTCAAGGTGATTAAAAAGGTTGAATGAGGCTAAAGATTTTTAATAAGTTTAAGCCTGCCAAGTCGTTGGACTTTGGCAGTTTTTTGTAGTGTTTTATTAAATTAATGTTCTGTCATTAATCTTTCCAAATATAACTACCTCTCTTTGTTTCAAACCTTTTCCCTTTTTAACTCGAACTTTAAGTTGCTGTTTCTCTAGTCTAAGTTTTTGTCTAGTTAATTCCTGAGTTATTAATTCCTGAGCGCGGCTTTCAATTTTAATTTGGCTTTTTATTGGCTGTTCTTTAATTTTTTCTCTTAGGCTTTTACCCATTCTTCTTACCCTGACTCTTAGAGGATGTTTGAAAAGTCCTTTTGTCGGTAGCAAAACGTTCTAGATCCCTCTAAATCCCCCGATAAATTGGGGGACTTTGATTCCGGTTCCCCACTTTTTAAGGGGGTTAGGGGGGATCAATAAGTGCTTAAAATCA
>NZ_JBGTFY010000291.1:0-2793 GCF_041747015.1 Nostoc sp. | reverse complement strand
AGTCAGTCCAACACTCTAGCAGTGCCACTGGCACTTTTACCATTTCGGTTGCACAAGTAGGGGTCGAGCCGAGATAGCTGTAAAAAAGTGCCACTTACCTTAGCAGATATTAATTTAGGGGGTTTTGAGTAGCATTAGCAGACATAAAACCCTTTTTTGAGCCAAATTATATCTGCTAATAATAGTTAGCAGACATTAACCGAGCGTAACAAAATATGGCTGAAATCTAGATATAGTAGGTCTTTTCAGCGAAGTGGCACTGAATTACACGTATCTCGGCTCAATCCCTTAGTCGTCAGATGTTGGCAAGTTTGAGTCCTTACCTGACACGCCATTTGAAGCGGTATGGGGATTTTGTGATCGATCTTCAGACGATTCCAATGCCAATGGAAGGGGCAATTTCTATCCCGCTTTCTGAAATTTAAACCTAGTGTTAGTAAGCCTTTGAGGGCTATTTTGCAGGTTTTTACACGTATTCTGTCGCTATGCCCTTATGAGCGTCAACACAACCGTCTGTTAGCCCGATTGCGGGTTGTGGCAGAACACGTCAATCGCCGATTAAAGATTCTTCGGATTTTGGCAGAGCGCTACCGTAACCGCCGACGGCGTTTCGGACTACGCTTCAACTTAATTGCTGCAATTATCAATTTTGAACTCGCCCTCCCTTCATGATTCACGCAAGAGGTCTATTCAAATTACAATTATAAAAACTGTACAGCAGAGGCTTTAGCTCTTATTTCGTGCAAATTAAGTGTCTATTAACTTAACTCAAGTAATCTGGATAATTTTTGCTACTGAGGGTACATCGTTGCCATTTAAGATAAATAACATATAATAGCCCGGTGGATTCAAGTTAATTTTTGTCGGGGTCTTAATGAAAAGGCCACCTGCTGCAGGAGTAAAGCTTAAGCGGCTGATCCTCTGACCTGCATTAAACTGATGAGTCGTCGATGAGAGCCGTATCCACGTTACTTTAGAGATACTTGCTGCATCCGGTGTCTGTACAGTAAACGTTTGACCATAATTGACATTTGTAGGGGCAGAGGTGATTACAGGGCGTGTACCCTTAAATAAATAAGGCGGCGAGTAGATTTCTGCATCGTAGTTACCTTGTTTGGTAATGGGATCGTCTGCGGCACCATTTCCTATGGGTAGACCTCCACCGGCTAAAACTACCCGCCCATCTGGCAATAATACTGCCGTCGAGTGGTAGGTTCGTCGCTTTTGCATACTAGCAACGGTCGTCCACTGGGTTGTTTGCGGGTCCCACATCTCCGCAGCAAATACAGCATTGGTAGTATTGTTGAAACTGTCTGAACTTGTACCACCGGTTACAAGTACTTTTTCATCTGGCAGCAGTGTAACGTTATGGTGTCGCCGCGCAAACTGCATAGGAAATACAGGTATCCAATTATTAGACGTGAATAGTTCAACAACTTCGGAAGTTTTAGTAGGTGGACCATATCTATCATTACTGCCACCAACAATTAACACCTTACCATCGCCATACATTACAGACGTTCCATAATAGCGGTTGCCGAATTTACTGTTGGATATTGTAATCCATTTGCCAGTTCCTGCAGTGTCAAGAGCGCGTGTGGTCTGAGTGGGACCGGAGTTAAAAATCCTACCACTAGGAGCGACAAAGTTCCAAGCATAGGGGTTGACAGGCAGACCCAGCGCCGCGCTACTTAGAGTTCTTAAACTCTGAGTGCCGCCAGCTTCCCAAACTTGAGAAATTTTGTTCAAACTACTACCAGTAATACTCCCACCAACTATTACTCCTTCTCCATTTCCGTTATAAGTGACGGTAGGATACCAGCGACCTGAGTTCATCTTATTGGGGTGTGAACTCCACCGGTTGGTGATGAAATCATAAATGTTAATATCTGGTGAGCCGTCACCGGCGGTGCCAGTTGAGTGTCCTCCGGCTATCAATAATCTGCCAGTGGGAGCAAAGTCGTGACCGCCACAAAAAATGTCAGTTAGTAGAGCGCCAGGTTGTCCAAACGACGGTGAATTGGTAAATGTGTTTGTAGCCGGATTCCATAAAGTATATTGTGGAGGGTCGCCTAACGCCAGCTTGGGGCGCGTCCAAGCCAGTACCTTCCCATTAGGACCGACAGCCATATGAATAGCAACAAGCGGCCAGTTGGAAGGAGCTTGCCATTTTCCCGCTATTACTGGGTCCGTTAATTGGGCTAATTTTGCACCCAAAGCTTTAGTTGAGGGATATTGAGAAGTTAAAGTTGCTTGTTTGACTTTTGGACAAGCGTACTCTTCCTCTGGAGCCGGGTTAGCGCAGATTTCTTCCCGAATTTGCTGGGTTCTAGCTTCGCGCTTTGCCAAGTCATCTTGCTTCTCTTTCTTTTTAGTTGAACTCAAATCATCTTGAGCAATTTGACCGCTGAGGACGAGATTAGCGATCACTTTATCATTTCTAACTTGCTTAAGTGTAATTAATCCTGCCTCTTCAAGCCCATGGTCGCATCCTTTCTCAAGTTCTTTGTACTCGTCCTTAAGCTTCTGTTTTATTTCGCGCTTGCTAGTTCCAGTAGCAACTATCTGGGCTTCTTCTTGCAGGACATCTATACAAACATCAACACTATGGGCTTTGAGCGGAAGAATAAAGCAAAAGTTCTCAAAGGCAATGAGAGTTGTTGCTGTTAGCAACAAACGACTAGCTCTGTTGTTCATATTTATTGTGGGTTTTTTTGCAATTATTCTCAAGCATTGTCTAATTGAAAACTAAAATGCTACAAATATTTTTGATCTGAAACCAGCGATAGTTTT
>NZ_JBGTFY010000290.1:0-13945 GCF_041747015.1 Nostoc sp. | reverse complement strand
GGTACTGAGTCAGTCAAAATTGCGGCTTTGGCAGCTTGAAGTTGCATAACTCCAAGGCGGCTAAATTTGCCTTCTTTAAGTAACCCTCCGGCGGTAATTACTTCTTCATGCAGTCTCTGGCTATCGCCTCCCAATATTACCAATCGTCCGTAAGCAATGACAGCTGGAGCTTCTAACACGGAATTAGGCACTATACAAGCAGTGACGCGGTGTAGATATTTTTTGCCTTGTCTCGACCACACTTCCGCCCGTAACAAGCGTAAACACATTTGCACGAGTCGATGGTTTAAGTGTGCCAGCACTACATTGTCTTTCCCTCTAGCTAGTTCTGGGTCAAATACAATCGGGCGAATTTCTTTTGTATAAGGATGAGCTAAACCTTCACTGCAAGCTGCCCAACTACTTTTGAGTGCAGGCAAATAAAAGCAGTTGCCGTTTACGCCTTCAAGGGTTGCGGTAATTAATGGCGGCTGTTCGGCTAATTCCAAACCAATTTTTACTACCGACTCAATATTTTCTGGAGTAAGTCTTAAATTCTGGCGGGTTTCTTGTAACTGTTCGCGCAGCTTGTCAATGCGTTCTCTAACTTTGCGCTCGAACTTCAACATCCGGCGTACTGATTCGGATTCTCGTTCTGCTGTGGTGGTATCTAGCGTTGTTCGCCTTCCTAGCATAGCTTCTTCAACTTGCGTAGCGATTACAGACCCAACTTTGCCCAAATCTTCCCGAATATTATTTACTTTCAGCGCCGCCCTCATTAAAAACTCTAAATCTCCTTCTAGTTCTCCAGGGCGCGTCGTCCCTCCTGCAACTTGGTTTTTATAATTCTGTCCAACAAAGTGGTGGATTAATACTTCTTTAGCTTTTTGACCGTGACGGTCAATGCGTCCATTGCGCTGTTCTAGGCGATTGGGATTCCAGGGAATCTCGTAATGAATGAGCTTTGAGCAGTAATTTTGCAAATCCACTCCTTCAGAAGCGGCATCCGTGGCAAGTAGAATGCGGACGCTAGAAGTTTGCGGATGAGCTTGAAATGCCGCTTTAATTTGTTCTCGATCTTCTGACTTCATACCGCCATAAATCGTCAGCAAGCGATCGCCTTGTACCAAACCTTCGGCTGCAAGTAAGTTGTACAGCCACTTTTGAGTTGCCCGGTATTCAGTAAAAATTAAAACTCGTTCTTCTGACCACTCGCCATTAGGTCGAATATAAGTATTAATCCAATTTAGTAGTTCTTGAGCTTTGGTATCAGGACGTTTTGAAGCATCCCTAGCCCAGTGCTGCATTTGCTGTAATAATTCTTGTTCTTGGCTACTTAGAGGATGAAATAGTTGGCTAGTGTTGGCGATCGCATCTTCGGTAACATCTTCATAAACAGTATCATCAGCAAATTCTTCTTCAACTTGCTCTAACTGACGGCGCAAGATGCCTTCAGTCGGTTTAGCTATATTTGCATTACGGCGACGAGCGTTATTAAGCGATTTCTCGTGTTGAGCTAGGGTAATAGCGAAAGCTTCAGGAGACGAAAAAAGTCGTTTTTTTAATAGTTTAAGTACAAATTCTGTGGCATATTTTTCTATGCTATTTTTTGCTCCTTGACAGCGACTTTGGGTGTAAAGCTTCAAGTTAGCGTGGACTTGATGCTCTAAGGCTGGGTAACTTACAGGTATAGCTATTAATTTGCGCGCCGGGAAACGGGGAGATCCATCCCAGTCTTGAATTTCTTGCTTTAATCGCCGTACCATAACTGCATCTAATTGATTGCGATCTGGGGCGACCCCACGAGCAAATCGTTGATTGTCTAATAACTCTAATAAAGCTGTAAAACTTTCAGGATAGCCGTTGTGGGGGGTTGCGGTTAAAAATAACTTGTGTTCAAAGTGAGGTACTAATAAACGTATTGCCGCAGTTCTTTGGGAATCAACAGCATATTTACCAGTCCCAGAAGGAGCGATGTTGTGTGCCTCATCGACAATTAATAGGTCAAACCGACGCGGGTAAATTGGTTCTCCTTCGGCTGGTAGTAACTCGCGTAGCAAACGCAACGGGCGATCGCGTTTGAGAAAGTCTATGGAAGCAATCAATCTAGGGAAATGCTGCCAAGGGTTAATGTGAATGCCTCTTTGCCGCCTTAACTGTTTAAATAGATCGCTATCAACAATCCGAAAATCTAAGCCAAATTTATCGCGCATCTGCTCTTGCCATTGAATTTGCAAGGAAGACGGGCAAACAATCAAGCTCCGGTGGCAGCGACGGCGAATAATTAGTTCTTGGGTAACTAATCCAGCTTCAATAGTTTTTCCAAGTCCCACATCATCGGCAATTAGTAAATTGACGCGGGGCATTTGAATTGCTCGTACTACCGGGTCAAGTTGATAATCTTCAATATCAATGCCGCTTTGAAAGGGTGATCGCAATGTCCGAATATCTGCCGATGATGCCGCACCCCAGCGAACAGCATCAAGGAAAGCATCTAATCGTGCTGGATCGTCAAAGCCTGTAGGAGATGGTAGTTCAATTTTCTCATAGGTATACGCGCCGGGTTCTAACTCCCAAATGACTTGTAGTTCTTCTCCTTCCGCATCATCTTCGATAGATAAAAGCGTTACTAGATGTTGAAGTGGCTCTAGTTTGGTTGAAATTGGATCGAAGAAAAGGGTAGCTTGCTGTACTTGATTGACAACATACTGCCTTTGGCGGATATTGACCAACTGACCTAGTTCTGGGAGCGTAGTGATTGGACTCATATAACAGTCTAACTATAGAATTGCCAGGTATTTAAGATTGATTGACTATAACTTTGCGATCACTATTGTCTCTTTAATAAGATAAAACCTTTAAGGGGAGTGTACTTTTACCTAACACGCTTCAGCAGTGAGTTCTTCAATTATTGCTAGCGCCTTGTCAAATCCTGTTTGTTGCCTTGGGTTTCTAGGTCTCCAGTAATTGAAAGCGCCGGGAACATCGAGTATAAATGGCTCAAAGAGGATGGGATGTTCAAAAACGTGTCCCATTGGGGGATTACCACTGTAATAGTCTTGACGAATAGTTGCATAGGATTCATCTCCCATCCAGCAATGGCGCTCTAGATCGCAATTCCATAATTGAGCATTAGTATAGGCAATACAGTCAGTTAGGATTGCCGCGCCAATAATTGCTAACTTAGGACATTCATCGATATTCATTTCTAAGTCGCTGAAATAAACATCATAAGCGCGGCTAGTAGAGGAATGAAGCAGAACTAATCCCCGAAAGTTTGTTCTCCAGGAGCGCAATTCTATTTGTTTAGACCCTTCAGCAATAAGACGGGCAAAGGGTCCGGCAATGGAGAGGGCGCGGACATTTTGAATAGATTGTTCTTTCATAAAAATATATAGATATAAGCGCAATCTTTATCAGTTGCGGGGTAAAATTTTCAATTTTACAAATTAGTCATTAAGCTATTAATTCAGTTGGAAGTGTACTGCACTAATAACTCCTGACCGCGATCGCCCATCTGTAATAAGATTGCCTCAATCTTTTGCATAGCAAGGGGTGATGGAGTCACCATCGTATTTTCCCATCGGTTGGTACTTGAGCAAGTAACCCCCAGTGATAGCGCTAATTGCTCTTGAGTTAATCCGCGAGATGCGATCTCATCTCGCGGATTAACTCACCTGCTTCTGGTTGTCTTATAGTTAGAGATTTAGTGAGAAGCATTTGATTTAGAAATATTAAATATAATGTTTTGCTTGCCATATCATATTGGGCTAATTGTGCAGGTGTAATCAGTAAGGGTACGGATTGATCACAACATTTACTTGTTAGGACAAATAAATATCAGTGCAATTACCAACGATAAATTTCTTGCTTTCTTGCTTGCTTTCTTGCTTTCTTGTGTGGGTCAGTTCTGCTTTGTTCATCCCTTATATCCATAAACGTTTATGGATATACTAACAACAACGTAGTAACTTGGGGTAACTTGGGGGTGTAGTCAAAAGTAGTTGGTAGCGGGATAAGGTTGCTCTTAGGAAAGCTTGGAGGCTAAAATTGCTTCTTTATATTGCAGTGTGACAAAAGCAGTCAGGAGAAACTGTGACACCAGAAGAAATCCTCCAATACATATGCAACTAGCTTTCGGGTGTAGTCCCGAAAGCTAGTTGGGGTGAAACGTCGCTGTTTTACAATCCTGGTAGCGTGTTGCCCAACGGTGTTTATTTTTGCACGCTCAAGCAACATAACGGCGAAAACGACAAAGCATCAAATCTCGATCGAGAAGGTGTATTTAGAGTTGCTATTGGTCTTAGCCCCAAAACCTACGTTTGCTTATTTGGTCAGAAACCAGCACGCCCTGGCAAGGGTAATATTATTGCAACAGGTCACGACTTTACGAAGTTAAATGAGCTTATGCCGCATCCGATTTACGCTTGGATGTCCTGGGTACAAATACTTTCTCCTAACCGAGATAAGTTCGAGGGTATTTTTCCTCTGATTGAGGCGGCACACAAAGAAGCAGTCAAAAAGTTCGAGAAAAAGACTGCTACTGGCACCCATGCACTCGACCGTTTAGAGTCGATCGGTTGAGTTTGAGAAGCGATATGCGGCGCGTGATGGGCAACGTTAAACGCGACTGTTTTTGAGCATAAATGCTAGTGTAATTATTTTTAGTTTTTCATGCTGATTTAATGTCAATCCCAAGGATATGCTCAACAAATAGGCTTTCTTTAACACTGCAAACACTGCCATATTTCTATTTGGCTTGAACGCTACCCGCTTACCAACTGGTTCTGACCACACCCAGAGGAACTTAATCTACAACCAACTACTTTTGACCACACCCGTAACTTGGCTCTGTTCTGCTAAAATAATAACCATAAACGTTTATGGAATTATGGCTTGGCATAACCGCTACATTAACTCCATCTCCAACGCTGGCTTGCGTCTGACTATTGAATTCAAGCGTCGAGACTTGCTATGGAAATCACCTCAACCCATAACTAATCCTCAGACAGGAGAAAGAGTATCCTTACCACTCCGTCTCTCGGAAACTGTATCGGTTAGTCCCAACGTGCTAGATATCCTCAAACGGGAAGCCGCCTTTGTTGAAGTTGAAATTGAAATGATCGCCCTAAACGGCACTAAGCAAACCTTAAAGCAAACTGTAGAAAAATTAGTTTGGCACTTACGAGCGCCCCAAGAATTTTTTCCCAGAAAAGAGGAAGAATGTAGTGAAGAACATTCACTTAGTAAAAGTCTCAGCACAGGAGGCACAGTAATCGGAGAAGAAGACGGATTTATCGCCGTTACAAAACGCTCCAGCGTAAGCATCAATAGCCTAGTCTATCGTTTAGCTGTGGGTATGAAAGGATCGGATGCAGACGCAACTAGGTACATTGGAGAATTAGCAGCAAATGCTTGGGAACAGGACAATGAACGTGCGGTTAAACTCTATAAGCTGGTGATTAAAGCGAAAGAAGGCTATGTGCTGGATGAGGAAGTGCCTAAAGCATTGAAAGCAAGCGCCAGTGTGGGACAAACAGTAGAATCAGCAGTATTGCGGAGTGCTTGCTTATGGCTGGGAATCGACCCAAATGCGCCGCTTAAGCGTCAAAGAGGCAGACCTAAAACGCGATCGCGCGACGAGGACGGTAATGCTACGAACGCAGGGGAAGTAATCGAACTTACTTTACAACCAGATGAAACAGTCACAGGTAGATTGATTGCTGATTTTCAGGGATTAGTCAAGAACACGAATTTAGCCACTTTAACATTGAGCAAGCTTGCTGAGATACTTGTCGCATTGCGCGATCGTGAATTAGTAATTGACGCGCAATTATTAGAAGCCTACTTGGAAGCAGTGGACGAGGATTGGCGCGCCAAGGTTGCTCAAGAAATTGGTTTAGAGGACAATAATGAGGAAAAAACTAATCCTTGGGCAGTGTTAGGGTTAGATTCTGGTGCATCAATAGAAGAAGTGAAAGCTGCCTACAGAAAGATTATGAGGCACGTCCACCCGGATACATCAGGAATGCCACGATGGTACGCGCAAACAGTGAACGATGCTTACCGTAAAATAATGGAGGGATTTGAAGATGTCTGAAGATAAAAAGAATTTGCCAGTAAAGAGAGATAGTCGCTCTGGGTTTTTAGATAAAGTGCGTTCCAGTAAAGCGATTTCTGCGGCTCCCAAACAAAAAATGCTTAAAAGAGCGATCGCACATACTGAACGCCCCCGGTTGCTATTTGCGATGGATGCTACAGCCAGCCGCGAAGCCTGTTGGAATATTGCTAAAGAAATTACTGGAGCAATGTTTGAAGCTGTGCCTGGGGAGTTGGATGTTGCTTTGGCTTATCATAGCGGTGGACGGTTGCAAGAGATGACACCTTTTTCATCAGAAGCAAGAGCTTTTTTGGATAAAGTACAAGCTGTACGTTGCTCTGCTGGTAGGACAGCGCTGAATGAAATTTTAGATAAAGCGGCCCAAGCGCCCAGAATCAGAGCCATAATTTATATTGGCGATTGTTTTGAGGAAGATCCAACTGAAGCTGTAGAACTTGCTCAACAACTTAAATTGAAAGGCGTTCGTTGTTTCATATTTCACGATACTAGCTCTCAAGCTCAAGGCTATGACACCAAGGCAGCACGTAAAGCATTTGAACAAATTGCTCAAGTAACTGGCGGCGCAATTTTGCCCTTTGATGAAACTTCGCCAAACTTAGTTAGAGAGTTGTTGAGTGCGATCGCACTGTATGCGGCTCAAGGGATCAAAGCCCTTCAACAGCAAACTAAGCTGTTACCTGCTGCGCGGCTGTTGTTGGAGCAGATGAAGTAGAACCAACGTTTTCAGCTTCAGCAACAAATAAAATTAGAGTTAATCCATAAACGTTTATGGATTTATAGTTTATAAATGAGTTTATGGATTTGATTTATAGTTTATAAATGAAATGAATAGAGGTGCGGTCAAAAGTAGTTGGTTGTGGGGTTAAGTTATGAATATCAAAGTTTGGAGGCTAAAACTGCTTCTCTATGTGGCAGTGTGACAAAAGGAATCCTGAGTAACTAATGACACTGCTATGACTACTGCTACAAATCCTGACTACACTGATGTTGCCCAAAAAATCGGACAAATGCTGTTTCAAGCACTGTGGGAGGGAGAGCCAAATTTAGATAAGAAGGCGCGGGAACAAGGGTAAAATAATCAACAAACTCCTACGGAGGATAGGATTTCTAGTCATATCAATGCTTTTAGCGGGTCTGGCAAAGCTTGTAGCCAAAAAGGAGAAATTCCGTTTAAGACTCTTAATCGGAATGTTATACGGAAAAAATCTGGATAACACCAAAGGATATACCGAAAAGTTCTATATAATCCTGCCGCGAAGGGTAGCTATACGGAAAAATTCAGCATAATATCCGAATAGGAACGTAAAAAAGAAGTTTTCCATATATTGCAAACAAAGTTCGCTGTAATGCTTGATATATGGGAAAGAGAAAAAGATTATCAGGAAACTTTCCGTATAATGAATAGTTATGCACCAGCCTTGCTTGAACTCTAAATCTTCTAAATGTAATCTATTGCTCTAATGTTTATTTGAGTAAGGTTTGATTCTTATGACACTCCCCACAACTAGATTAAGAAATTTCTTGTCAGCGAATGAATGGAGGAAAGCAGATACAGAAACTGCTCGTTTACTATTTGATTTACAAGGAGAATCAGACTACGGAGATGGAAAAATATATTCCGAGGTAAGATTTTCGGGCTGGGACAACGTTTCTTGTGAGGATTTACACGAGATTAATCAACTGTGGGTAGACTACAGCAAGGATCATTTTGGCTTTTCTATACAAAAAGAAATTTATCAGCGTATTGGAGTTACAAGGGAATATGACAGGAATACGTGGCAAAGATTTGGTAGTACCGTAGGATGGCGCGTGGAGAATGATAAATGGTGGAATTGTTGGGGACAGTGTACTTTTGACCTAACGGCACCCCAAGGACATCTTCCTTTGATGGGGGTGTGGTTGGAGGGGAATGCTTATGACGATAACGGGCGGCTTGATAAGTGGGGTGGTTGGAATCTAGGGATTGAAGATTGGTACAGCCAGGTAACTGATTGGCATGTGACGGATGTTGAAGATCGATCCCATTCCAAATTCTCTTCTTTCATGTCAAGACTTATAGGGTGTAACATTCATGCAGAACAATCCGCTTGCACACCGACCGTTTAGAGTTGATTGGTGTAGTTCGAGAGGTTACTAGCGGCGGGCGAAGGGGAACGTTAGACCGCTTAAAGTATGAATCTAATCCTCCGACCCACAACCGATGCTGATTTTGCATTTGCCTTCGAGGTAAAGAAGAATGCAATGGGTCTGCATATTTCGTCTCGGTGGGGTTGGGATGAAGAATACCAGCTTAATGTTCATAAGCAACGGTGGAGCGAAAAGCCCTGGTTCATCATAATGTTGAGAGAGGAAGTAATCGGAACAGTTTCAATTCATGAGCAGCCCGATTTCATCCGCTTTGGTGAGTTTTATCTCCTAAACGGCTTCCGAAGAAAAGGTCTAGGATCGATGATTCTCTCTGAGTTTCTAAAAGACTGCGATCAATCGAAGCGCGCGGTTCAACTTGAATATCTAAAGTGGAATCCTGTAGGCTCCTTGTACAAACGTCATGGATTCAAGGTTGTGTCAGAAAATGAAATTTACTATTTCATGGTACGTGAGCCGCGCTCATAAGATGGTCAAGGCGGACGCAATTGAGCAGCTAATCGCTCGATCTTTTGTTTTTCAGTATTAGCGATTTCTTCTGGACACAAATATCGATCGCCCCCAAGCTAAAATGGAAGCGTCAAGTCGCAGCGAGGTCAATCCCATGACATTAGGACAACCCCGCTATAGCAAAGAAGAGTTCGCCGAGCGCGGTGATGCACTGTATGAATCAGAAATTCGAGCGCAAGTCGAAGAAGGTAATCATGGCAAGATTGTGGCGATCGACCCATATCGAGATGGTAAGTGATGTAATCTGGGCTAAAATCAAAGGGTCTGCGACTGCCTGAGTATGAGCGAAACCGTCTACATTGAAACCAGCATTTTAGGCTACCTAACTGCTCGATCTAGCCGAGATATTGTTGTGTCTGCAAATATTCAGATAACGAGAGAGTGGTGGGATACGCGCCGCAGTGACTTCCAACTCTACTCTTCTCAAGCAGTTGTGAAAGAGACCTCTCAAGGCGATGCTGCGATCGCATCTCAACGGCTGGAGATCCTTCGTAATTTTTCGCTACTTGACTTGAACCAGTCTGTACTTGATTTAGCAGAACAATTCTTGGGACGCAGTAATCTTCCCGCAAAAGCTGATGTTGATGCTGTTCACATTGCAACCGCAACTGTTCACGGTATGGACTACCTCCTGACCTGGAATTGCAAGCATATCGCCAATGCTCAAATTCAGGGAAAGTTGGCAGAGATTAGCCTTGATTTTGGCTACGAGTTACCAATTCTTTGCACACCCTATGAACTTCTTGGAGGTTGATTTATGTTTCAAGATGAGATTGTCGAAGAGATCCACAGAATTCGTGAAGAGTATTCACGTTCATTCAATCATGACTTGAGAGCCATATTTGCTGATTTGCAAAAGCAGCAGGCGGAGAATGGAAGGGAAGTTGTGAGCTTATCGCGAAAGCCTGGTCTAACAAAACGTTGGAGCGGACGGGCGAGAGATATTGGTGAGGATGCAGAGAGTGCTAGCCGCCGCTCAACTTAGCCGTTAGGTTTCGCAAACTCATTGGATAGGAGAGCGTAGTGAACTACACTAAAAGCTATCTTTGAGGAGAATTAATGAAAGCAATTGTATGTACAAAGTATGGATCTCCTGATGCTATGCAGCTTAAGGAGGTAGAGAAACCTACTCCCAAAGAAAACGAGGTGCTAATTAAAATATATGCGACAACAGTAACGTCAGCAGACATACGTATCCGAAAGGCTGACCCATTCCCGATAAAATTTTTCTACGGTTTCACAAGACCTAAAAACAACACGATACTAGGGTCGGAGCTAGCCGGAGAAATTGAAGCAGTTGGTAAAAATGTAAAACAATTTAAAGTAGGTGACACAGTATTTGCTGGTGCAGGAACCAGTCTTGGTGCAAATGCCGAGTACATTTGTCTGCCTGAAGAAGGAGCGGTTGCGATCAAGCCTACTAATATGACCTATGAGGAAGCTGCTACCATTCCTTTTGGGGCAACAACCTCATTGATTTTCCTGAGAGATAAGGGAAAGATTCAGAGCGGACAGGAAATCTTAATTTATGGGGCTTCTGGAGCGGTAGGGACGGCTGCCGTGCAACTTGCCAAGTTCTTTAGGACACAAGTGACTGGGGTATGTAGCACAGCAAAGTTGGAATTAGTGAAGTCTCTGGGGGCTGACAATGTTATTGACTACACCAAAGAGGATTTTACTCAAAGCGGCAAGACCTACGATATTATTTTTGACACAAGTGGCAAAAGCCCATTTTCAGGTTGTCTAAGCTCACTAAAAGGCAATGGACTCTATCTCAGAGCGGTTCACATAAATCCATCTCCGATACTCCGAGGGCTGTGGACTTCAATGACAAGCAGCAAGAAAGTAATAGGTGGGGTAGCGATGGAGCGTAAAGAAGATCTGATTTTTCTCAAGGAGTTAATTGAGATGGGAAGGATGAAGTCGGTCATAGACAGGCGTTATCCACTAGAACAGACTGCCGAGGCTCACAGGTACGTCGAACAAGGACACAAGAAAGGAAATGTAGTCCTTATTGTGGAGCAAAGCAACAAAACCTAACAAACGCGCTGCACCGGAACGTTCAATAGAGTCTATTGATTTGCAAAACTTGTCTGCGTCCGGTGAGTGCGAACGTTAAACGCGATTACTTCTGAGCATAAATGCTAATGTGATTATTTTTAGTTATTCCTGTCGATTCAATATTAATTCCAGGGATATACTCAACAGATAGGCTTTCTTTAACACTGCAAACACTATCGTATTTCTAGTTGGCTTGAACGCTACTAGCGATTATGCCAAGCCATTAATCCGTAAAGGTTTATGGATTAATTTAGTATTATGGATTAATTTAGTATTTTTGTTCTGTATTGCAAACCGACAATAAAATTAGATCCAGAAGTTGCGGATGCGATCACTGTTTTAATTGAATTGGTCTACAAACCAAGAAAGGAGTGACTACCGTTCATTAAATTCGTTTAACAATTCTGTCAAACTCCACCCACATCCGTAGACTGACTCATCTCTTTGAGTTTCAAGAATAGTCTCTTGCTCAACTACTGGCTCTGATGGCTGTTGCGTTTCCATTGCGGCTTGTTGAAGTGCTTCAACCGCTTCTTCTATTGCAGAATCATTTGATAGTGGCGGTGGGGTTTGGGGTTTAGTTGGGCGCTTAACTTTGAGGATATTCTTGGAATTCATAAAGAAGATGAAAAGTCTTGCAAAGATTGTGGTTAGAGCGTTGTAGCACAATTAAACCAATTCTAAACTATCTTAAATGCGATCGCCTGCAATTGAAGTGTTAAGCGGTAATAGAGATATTGATAAGAATTGGCAAAAGCTTTAGGAGAGTTTTTTCATGTATCTCCAGCTTTGTTTAGTTAGGGCTGAGGTTTGAGCGCCAAATTTATTTAGCAGGAGGACCGGATGGCTGAATGTTCGTCTGGGTGCTAACTGCTCCAATCGTATAGAGAGCTAATGGGATTACCAATATTAATGCTAGTAGCAGCGCCAACCCTTTAACCCAATTCGTTTTCGGGCGACCTTTGACAGGGTACTCGCAGCTTAAACAAATTTCTGCTTCAGAACTATTGAGAGTTCCGCATTCTTTACAGGGAACTAAAGCCATTACCTTAAAATATTGTGCTAGGTTAATTGAGCAATTTAAACACTAAAGTTTTGAGATGCGATCGCTTCGTCAATTTCAGCGCGTTCTTGAGCGTAGTAAGTTTGGGCAACTTTCAAGTCATCTTTGGTTAAATCTGGGTAATCGCTCAACAAGTTTGCTTCGGAGCATCCATCGTTACACAAGGCGATCAATTTCCAAACTGGGATCTGCGTCCGACCTATACAAGCGTCTCCATTACAAATTCCATCAGTCTTTCTAATTTTTGTCTTCTTCATGTGTTGAATGCTAATGATTTTAGTGACTTTCGTCGATTTCTGTACCTATTTTCTATGATAGGGCGAAGCTTATTAATCGGTATAGTAGGGTCAACAAGGTTTTTGCAGACAAATACTTTGACTAAAAAGGGTTGTTGCTATTATCATCAGCTACTTGTTCATCTTCTTCTGTGGCTTCTTGCAAAAATAAAATTGCTAATCTTCTATAAGTCCCAGGTCCAATGTATTGAGGGTAGGTATGCGACAAGCTATATACCCATACTAAGTTTTCACCATCAAAAACCCTGATATCTTCCCACCAACTTTTGCAATTAGGTTTGAGAGAATTGGCAGTATGTACGGCATCTGTCCATCTTTTAAACTCCTGCGAAAATCCAGCAGTTACGACTCGAAACATGAAATTTGAATATAGCTTAGTATGATAATTCTTATTTTGACTTAACCCGCGCAAATTGTTCGCGCGTTAATGAGCGATGATCGCGAAGCATTTGCATAGCATGGACGTAAAGGAGCATACCGCCTTCGGCATTGCCTGTAAAAACCAGGATAATAGAGAGGTAATAGTACAAAAATAGTACAGATTGAGAATGCACATCATCTGGTTTAGGCGCGACTTACGCCTGAGTGACAACGAGATAGTCACTTTATCTACCGCCGATAACGCTGAAGTTTTGCCCTGCTTCATTATCGATCCTTGGTTCTATGATAGGGCAGAAGTGGGCAAAGCCAGAGTTAGATTTCTGTTTGAGTCTTTAGAAAATCTGGATAGCAACCTCAGAGAGCGGGGCAGTCAGCTTTACTTGTTTGAAGGAAATAGCACTGACGTAATTGGGGAGCTTACACACCAATTACTCCAAAAAGGCGATCGCCCCAAACTGTTCTTTAATCATGATGTGCAGGTGCAGCATGGGATAGAACGAGATCGCCAAATCATAAATTTGTACCGCGAACATAGCCTTGAATACCACCAAGGACTGAACAACTTCCTACAAACTAATGGAAACCGCCGCGATGAGTGGATGGACGAATATTACACCTATTTACGACAACCGCTACATCCAACCCAAGAACTCATTAACACCCCTAAGCTAAACCTCAATATCCCGCAGCTTACCTTCAGCGATTTGAAGCAAAAGTACAGCCAGTTTTGGGAGTTAGAGAATACTTATTTTAGTGGCGGTGAGACACAGGCTAACGCTACACTAGACTCATTTTTAGATTCCCGTTTTCAAGGCTACCACTGGAAAATCTCGCGCCCTTGGTTGACTCAGCAGGGTGCTACATCCCACTTATCGCCTCATCTGACTTTTGGTACTATCTCTGTTCGCCAAGTCTATCAGAGTACCAAAGCTAAAGCCGCCGAATTAGCTAATAATCCCAAAGCTCAGTTTTCGCTCAAGGCTTTCCGCGATCGCTTGCGCTGGCACGATAGTTTTACTCAACGGCTGTACTTCCATCCAGAATTAGTAGATACCAACCGTTACCGGGAGTTTGATGAGTATTACTCACCTGCCGAATTAAATGAGGAGAAGCAGGAGTTATTTGCTGCTTGGAAGGAGGGACAAACAGGTTTTCCCTTAGTAGATGCGTCAATGCGGCAACTCAAAACAATGGGCTGGATGAACTTTCGGATGAGGGCGATGTGCGCCACTTTCCTGTGCATTAACTGTGGCATCTCTTGGCATCATGGGGCTGAACACTATATGCAGCAACTAATCGATGGGGATCTAGCGATAGATCATTTTCAATGGCAAATGCAAGCAGGAGTGACTAATCCGTTGTCCGATACCTTCCGCATCTACAACCCGA
>NZ_JBGTFY010000289.1:0-2105 GCF_041747015.1 Nostoc sp. | reverse complement strand
GTTAGATATTTTCCCCAACTCTAACTTATTGCTTGGATTTAATTACCTAATTAGCAGAATGAATCAATTCCTTCCCTTTTATTCTTCTGGATGAAAGACTTTATTTACTATTTGTTGATTTCGGAAAATGACAAAAGAGGGATATCGAAAAATGTTGCTTCCAGATGTGCCAGCTTTTGCTCAATCAGTAGCTCTTGCACGCAATTGAATACGGATAGAGGCAATGCACCAACAGAGATTTGTCCTAGCTCAGTGAACTGGTAAGCTTTTCGCCCCGTCCCGGCATTAACATTCTGCGATTGCTCAACTAAATTTTCCCTAGTAAAAGCTGGCAATATTTTTAGACGGTCGATGCCATAATCGTGAGTCTTATGTCTGTGCCAAAGTTTCTTTAATTGCTCTAACTCCTTGCCTGACAGGAAAATATTAAAGGCATTGTATAAAGGTAAGCGCGGTATGTCGCGCGGCTCTCTTTTGATAATTAGGTTGCAGGTTTCGCCGCTATGAGCAAAGTAATGTTCTTTAACCTTGCCCTTTTTGGCGATCAATGCTCTGCCACAGTAGGGACATATTAAATTAGTTTTCCCACTGGCTACATCTTCAATTTCAATTAATTTGTTATCAGCATCAACGCCGTAGTTTAGCCAAATGCGATTATTGCCCAAGTAAACTTACGATTTCCGATTATTCAGAATTACTGCTTTAGCTTTTAACCCGACTATTCCACTTCAACAAAGCTTCATCTTCAGTTTTCGCCGCCGGACCTTGTGCGCCACAAACGCAATAAACCACAAGTTCATAACAATCACTGCTGTCCTCGAATAATGATTCAACGATTTCCATCTCTGAGTCGCCACAAAATGGACAAGGTAAAAAGTAATCTTTAGCTTCTATTTTCTTGCTAGTCACATTACAGGTAATTTAAACTGACTAAGCAAGTATACAAGGAGAAGTAGTCTTACGCTCGCAAACAATCAAGCCACTCCACTACCAAGCAAGTAAAAGACGAACACTAAAACTGTTTGAATCAGATAAGTCACGAGTAGAGACTGATATAACTTGCGATTCTGTTGCTGAAATAGCCTGTTCCACAAGTACCACTTGCTCTGAATATAGGCGGCGGTGAAGAATAAGGATAGTAGTGAAACACTCCACAACGGAAAATTAGCAAAGCCCATATAAATAGCGCTTGCCAGTAATCCGATTCCTAACAATCCTTTAATAAAATTCATGTTATTTTTGTTTGGTACTCTCGGTATTGCTTATCCTTATTCTCCCAATACTTTTCTACAGTTCTCTTGGCAATCGCTGCCTGCTCTAGATCCACCCCCTGCTCGACTAACAATCGTACTTTCACCCGCTTCCGCAAACCTGAGATAATTTTGCCGTTAGTCTTTCGAGTCTGCGCCCAGTCTAGTATTGGCTCAGGGTATGGACTCTCGTTTAGGTATGCTCCATTGAGGATTTCTGACAAATTATAGCCGCGTAGTTCTTCAACCCAGTGGTAAATAAACTTCAAATCGCCATCTTTTTCCTCTAAGTTTTTATTCGGGTTGTAGATGCGGAAGGTATCTGATAAAGGATTCGTCACTCCTGCTTGCATCTGCCATTGCCAATTGTCAATCGCTAGATCCCCGTCTACCAAATACTTCATGTAATGCTCTGCGCCGTGATGCCAAGAAATGCCGCAGTTGATACATAGGAAAGTAGCACACATCGCCCTCATCCGAAAGTTCATCCAGCCCATTGTTTTGAGTTGCCGCATTGACGCATCAACCAAGGGGAAACCTGTTTGCCCCTCCTTCCATGCCGTGAATAACTCTTGCTTTTCCTCATTTAGGTCGGCAGGTGAGTAGTATTCATCAAACTCCGGGTAGCGGTTGGTATGTACTAACTCTGGGTGGAAGTACAGCCGTTGGGTGAAACTATCATGCCAGCGCAGGCGATCGCGGAAAGCTTTGAGAGAAAACTGAGCTTTGGGATTATTGGCTAATTCGGCGGCTTTAGCTTTGGTACTTTGGTAGACTCGGCGAACAGAAATAGTGCCGAAAGTTAAGTGAGGCGATAAGTGGGACGTAGCACCTTGCTGAGTCAACCAAGGGCGC
>NZ_JBGTFY010000288.1:0-18034 GCF_041747015.1 Nostoc sp. | reverse complement strand
GTAACATGGCATTAAAGTTGAATAGAGTATTGTACCTCTGTAGCTGCCAACTCTCCCAGCATTGCGGAGACAATCAATTTCGGCATGGGTAACAGGATCGCCATCTTGCACACGTTTATTGTGTCCTCTGCCGAGAATCTTGCCATCCTTGACGAGAACCGAACCAATGGGAATTCCACCTTCTTTTGCTTGTTGAATTGCAACTTCCATAAACTCATTCATATTAAATTCTCCTTTTATGTCAAAACAACTTGTATTAATGGATCACGATGGCGGTGTAGATGATTATTTAGCAACTATCCTGCTGTTAACGATGGATAATATTGAACTCCTTGGTGTGGTCGTTACTCCAGCCGATTGCTACGTTCAACCAGCTGTTAGCGCCACACGTAAAATTTTCGATTTAATGGGATTTTCTCATATCCAGGTTGCAGAAAGTACTGTGCGCGGCATCAATCCATTTCCGACTCTCTATCGCCGCGATTCGTTTATCGTTGATCATCTCCCCATTCTCAACCAAAGCGAAACCATTACTACGCCTCTGGTTGCCGAAACAGGTCAAGATTTTATGATCAAGGTGTTGCGGGAGGCATCGGAACCCGTAACGCTGATGGTAACTGGGCCGTTGACGACGGTTGCAGTAGCTTTAGAGAAAGCGCCAGACATTAAAGCAAAAATTCACAAAATTATTTGGATGGGGGGTGCGTTGAATGTCGGTGGTAATGTCGAAAAAAGTTTAGAAGCAGGACAAGATGGTTCCGCCGAATGGAATGTTTATTGGGACGCAATTTCAGCAGCGCAGGTATGGCAAACTCAAATTGAAATTATTATGTGTCCTTTAGATTTGACTAACAATGTGCCAGTTACATCGGAGTTAGTCTACAAAATGGGACGACAACGCCACTATCCCATCTCTGATTTAGCTGGACAATGTTATGCACTGGTCATCCCCCAAGATTATTACTTTTGGGATGTGCTGGCAACAGCTTATCTAGGACATCCAGAATTTTATCAATTGCGCGAGTGGGAAACAGAAATTATCGCCACTGGTCTTAGTCAAGGGCGAACTAAAGTAGTTGCTGGTGGTCGGAAAATTTATGCAATGGATAAAGTAGATAAAGAGGCTTTTTATGCTTACATCTTGCAGCAATGGGCAAGATAAACAACTAGGTGGTGTGAATACTCAAACTTGTGCCTGCACAACAAAATCCTCAACTTGTCTGATTCGATTCCAATCAATAGCAGCAACCCACAACTTCTCCTCTTCGGAGAACTGCACCACTCCATCAACTTCCAAATCCTCACTATATATCGTGAGTAACTGCCCATTTTGTAGCTCAATACTTTGATTCGCCAAATCTTCGATTGTACCAATACAGTTCAAACGCAAACGCCCTTCAGCATCAGCATTATGAAAATCTGCAAAAACTCTAGGGTTAATCATTCTAGGCGCTCCAAATTATGACTTCTGCTTTGCTGGATTAGGAACAGTAGGTGTGAGTAGTTGACTAACTTGCTGCGGGTTTAAACCCCTTAATGTTGCGTGATTAGCACTTCTACCGGATGTTCGGATTACATCACCACCTAATTGGCGAACCTCGCCAACTGTTGTTACACCAATCTGCCCATGAAGAATACTCAATGCCAACTCCGTTACTGACGATCCTACTGCACATTCCACAGAAATTCCTGTTATGCCACTGGGATGAGTACCTATTCCACGTCGAATATCCTCTGGACGATTACGCCCTCCCCGAACTACCAATGCTTCATCTGGAATTATTGTCACAAGTGTAGTGTTTTTGATTAAAAACTAGAATTTGAGCAATACTTGATGAATTGCATTGTATGCTACAAATCTAAAGAGCGTTCGGTTACGCCTAACTATAAAACTACTATTTTATTTTTGAAAATATCAGATCCAATTGTATAGCTACATCAATTATTAATTAAGTATAAAATTTAATCCTAAAAAGAGAGCAGCTACAGTTCCGGCTACAGAAATATCTCCCTGAATAATTTTATCTAAAACTGATTCTACAGGAATTAATACAACTTCAATTTCTTCTGTAATATCTAGTTGTTGCTCTCCAACTTTGCTTGCATTCTCTGCTAAAAATAAATGTATTTGATTGGTATCTTTACTCGGCTTATCATATAGAGTTCCGATTTTTCTAAATTCTTGGGGAATATAACCAGTCTCTTCTGTAAGTTCTCTAATTGCTGCTGCTTCGGCATTCTCTTTTGTCGGATCGAAATTTCCTGCTGGCAGTTCTAAAAAGAACTCACCTACGGCGTGTCTATATTGCCGAACAAAAATAATTTCTCTATTACTGGTGATAGGTAAAACCATTGCCACGTCTGGTTTAATACTGACAAAATAATCATCTATAATTTTACCGTTGGGCAATTCTATTTCATCTTGTCTTACCCTACACCAAGGATGATCTAAAACCATTTTTGATTTTAAAGTCTTCCATTTTTTTAAGTTATTCATAGGCTAAATAATCAATAAAAACTTTAGCAATTAAGCAATGAATGTAAAAAAGTATAACAGATGTATTTGATAATCTAAACTTTGAACTTACACTGGCTTTTGCAATAACATAATATACAACACAAGTATGCAAATAAATGTAAATTTATTTACAGTCAACAAGAGATTCCCGTTGACTATTAGTAGAGGCACAACGGCACAGACAACGAATGTATGGGTAAAGATTTTAGATGATGGTATCGAAGGCTGGGGGGAAGCTTCGCCATTTGGTATAGGCGATTATCGGCAATCAACTGATACAATCAAAGATGCATTACAGCAAGTTGTACCACTGTTGCAAACATTCAGCCCGTTACAGAGGCAACAAATTGAGCAAGTTTTAATCCAAACTCAAGTTCCTTCTGCTGCAAGAGCTGCCTTGGATATAGCAATGCACGACTGGCTGGGTAAGCGTGTAGGCTTACCACTATGGCAAATTTGGGGACTCGATCGCAATCAAATAGTCCCGACTTCAGTCACAATTGGAATTAATTCGCCTGAAGGTGCGATCGCTAGAGCGCGAGACTGGTTACAATTTACTGATGTCCGCCTTTTCAAAGTCAAACTAGGTAGTCCAGATGGCATAGATGCAGATAAAAAAATGCTATTAGCAGTGCGAGAAGAAGCACCCGAAACAGAATTATTTGTTGATGCTAACGGCGGTTGGAATTTGGAAGATGCGATCGCCATGTGCAATTGGCTGGCTAATTTAGGTATAAAGTATGTAGAACAGCCATTGCTAAGGGGACAGGAAGAAAGTTTAGCAAAACTTAAAAAACACTCTTCCTTGCCCATCTTTGTTGATGAAAGTTGCTTTTCAAGCTCCGATATTCCCTATTTGGCAAACTACGCAGATGGCATTAATATCAAACTGATGAAATCAGGGGGACTAACCGAGGCAATGCGAATGGTACATACAGCGCGAGCCTATGGGTTGCAAGTAATGTTCGGTTGCTATTCTGACAGTTCGCTAGCCAATACAGCAGCATTACAGCTAGCACCACTAGCTGATTATCTAGATTTAGACAGTCACCTTAACTTAATCGATGACCCCTTTACAGGTGCATTGGTAAAAGAAGGAAAAGTTTTGCCAAACGATTTACCAGGTTTGGGGGTACAACACAGTGCGTCTACCACTTAATCAAAAAATAGCTATCCTGCTGCATGAAGGAACTACAGGAACTCAGGGCAAAACGGGGCTAGCAATTTTACGCTACAGTGAAGCTCCGATAGTAGCAATAATAGATCGCGAGTCTGCTGGCAAATCCCTACTAGAATTAACAGGTATCAAGCGTGATGTGCCAATTGTATCATCGGTAGCCGGATCTCTAGAGTACAAACCAGAAGTATTAGTAATTGGGATTGCCCCAGGTGGTGGTGCTGTACCAGATGATTACTGGCATGAAATCAAAGACGCTTTAGAAGCTGGAATGTCGCTGGTGAATGGTTTACACACACCAATGGCAAACATACCAGAGTTAAATGCACTGCTCAAACCTGGGCAATTAATTTGGGATGTGCGGAAAGAGCCACCTAATATAAGTGTTGCTAGTGGGATGGCAAGCACCCTGTCCTGTCGGCGGGTTTTGACAGTGGGAACCGACATGGCAATCGGTAAAATGTCAACTAGCCTAGAGTTACATTGGGCATCAAAACTGCGGGGCTGGCGTTCTAAATTCCTGGCGACAGGTCAAACTGGTGTGATGTTAGAAGGGGATGGTATAGCTTTAGATGCGGTGCGGGTAGACTTTGCGGCTGGCGCTGTCGAACAGATAGTTATGCGCTACAGCAAAAACTACGATATCTTGCATATTGAAGGACAAGGTTCATTACTACACCCTGGTTCAACAGCAACCTTACCTTTGATTCGTGGTTCGCAACCAACTCAACTGGTGTTAGTGCATCGGGCGGGACAAACTCATAACCGCAATCATCCCCACATACCAATTCCGCCTTTACCAGAAGTAATCCGGCTTTATGAAACTGTCGCTAGTGCTGGTGGTGCTTTTGCAAGTGTGCCTGTAGTAGGTATAGCTCTGAATACAGCACATTTGGATGAGTCTGCGGCTACTGATGCGATCGCTCAAACAATAGCAGAAACCGGGCTACCTTGCACCGATGTCGTGCGCTTTGATGCCGATATGCTTTTGGATGCAGTGATGAACAATTAGGTTTTGGTTAGCAACAAAAATATAGTACAATAATACTAGATTGAACGCCCTACTGTATTATAATTTTCCCCTGTCTTTAGTAAAATTGTACTAATTGATTCTGACTTCTGAATTCTTCTTTAACTTCCTTGTCTCCCCACTCCTTACTCTTCACTTCCCACTCCTAACTCAGCATGACAATCTTCTACCGAAGTGTGTCGTCGCATGGCATTAACTAAAGCCTGGTAGCTAGACCAATTTTCTTGCAGTAGGTTTTTTGCCTGGAGGGCATGAAAGCGCAGTTTCTGTTGATAAACAGATTCAGAAAACCCCAAAATTGTCAAGACTCCTATGAGCTTGTTTTTATCATCACTTCCACCCTCAGCATTATTAAAAACTAGGGTTTCAGCGGCAATACCCGCCATCCAAACAGTGCAGTAACGGTCTAGCATTTGGGCACTGATTTTACCGACTTCTAGTTGAGATGCTAATTCGCCATCATCGAAGGTAACGCCGCCTTGCCCAGGTTGCCCCTGTTTCCAGGCTTCCCAAGCGCTGAGTGTGTAACCGGTAACGGGAATACCCAACAGGTAAGCAACCAAGAAATGCCCCGCTTCGTGGTGGACAATGCGATCGCGGTGTTCACTTGAAAAACCAGCAATCCAATCTAAAAACAGAGTACCACCCTTGCCTTGCAAGCTGAAACTATCTAATGTAGCTATGCCTAAGATGGTGAAGGTAGCGATCGCTGGTACTGCTGGTGATATGTTTAAGAATGGTCCTAAAAGCACCGAGAAGGTCATGAGAAAGATAGATATTGCAACTAAATTTAGGGTAGTCTTGCTCATTGAAAGTTTTCTGAAATCTGCTTAAATCTTTTTTCATTATGAGGCAAAGTCTACTACCTGCGTAGATGCAGCCCAGTTTTTGTATCATGCTGGTTGTAGCGATCGCTAGCTAAAAGATTTACCCTAAAAGTAAAATAAAATTATCCTCCACTTAAACCCCATAATGGCGATCGCAGAACTCGAACAACAACTCCTTCAGCTTTCCCCCAACGATAAACTGTATATTATCCAACTCCTTGCTCAAAGCCTGACTACACAAAACATTCACCCAAACCAACCCACCAAAGAACTCGACTTTAGCCGAGGCTGGACATTGCTACAAACCCTGATTGAGTTCCTACAATCAGAAACCCAAACCGAAACCCTAGAATATCCCCTGACTCAATTTTATGGATGTATCCAAGATGAAACATTCTTTCGCCATCCCCAAGGACAACAACCAGAACGCGAACCAATCCTGTGAAATTTCTGCTAGATACTAACACTTGCATTATCTATATGCGTGGTAAAAATTCCACCTTAAAGCAGAAACTAGAAACCACTGCTACTAAAGATATTGCCGTTTGTTCAATCGTCAAAGCTGAACTATTTTATGGTGCAATGAAAAGTGCCAACCCAGAACGTAATCTTACCTTACAGCAAGAATTTTTAGCTCAATTTATATCACTATTTTTTGACGATCGCGCAGCAATGACATTTGGAATGATTCGCTCTCAGCTAGAAGCATTAGGCACTCCAATTGGAGCTTATGATTTACAAATTGCCGCGATCTCACTGACAAATAACTTAACCCTAATTACCCATAACACCAGAGAATTTCAGCGCGTTAATAATTTGCTGATTGAAGATTGGGAGATAGATAATTAACAAACGACTAGCTAGAAAACATCATCTCACAACTTCCTGCGTAGGCGTAGCCCGCCGTAGGCATCGCTCTCTTGCAAAATAAACGATCTTGATAAATTTGCCGATTAAACAATAGCGCATTTACTGAGAATGACTTCCAGCCGATTCTGTACCTGCTCAAGTTCTTGGCGCTTTTGGTAAATCCAAATCTTTTCAGCCTCACGTTGTTCTAGAGTTTCGTTGTGAGCCTTTTCCTGCTGTTCTAGGAGATTTTCGTAAAGTGCGATCGCTTGTGCAATCACAGCAGAGAATGATTTAATTTTGCTTTCAAAAATTGAACTAATATATTGGTTTATTTGCTCTGTTATTTTATCTTGTGATTCCGCAAACTTTACTAAACCTGATTCAATAATTTTTTGCTTTATTCGTGTATCTTGTTGTCCATCCACCCAATTTGTAAATTTATTTATACTAGATACAAATAGAGGAACAAAAAATATTAACCCTGTTGATACTAGTAGCATCCCACCTAAAAAATTTACTGACCATCGTCCCAATGTACCAAAAAATAATGTTGTATCTACTTCCATTATATCGTGACCAATAAAGTCACTAAAGTTAGTATTCAAGCTTTTGTCTATTAATTCAAACTCTGTATTTAACGTATTTATCTCTTGTGATATTTCACTATCAAGTATTCCTATATATTGCTTGATAATTATATCAAGACTTGATTGCTGCCAATTATTTAACTCAGCTTTTAATTCTTCCAAAAAGCGATTTGTATATTCTTTTATTCTTTCTTTTTGCTCAAACACTCTTGAGTGTTGGGAAGACCAACTAATAGATTTTTCTACTATATTTTTTGGCAGCTTATTATACCAATATTGCCATGAATCATATACATCAAAAGCTGCTTGTTTTTTCTGTGAATTTACTAATATACGTATTTTTAATTCACGTCCACTTACTGCTCCAATTTTTTCAAAAATTTCCAATTTAGCAGTTTTTGAAAGTTGGATATTACCATCTAAAACGTCTTTAGATTGAGCCAGCCAATTTAAAACTTTTGTAATTAAACTATTAAGTTCCTTGATTGAGTGTATGATTTTAACTTTACCACGCTCAAGTACCAAAAAATTTTCTAAAGATTGAGTAAAAAATTGAAACCTCTTTAGATACTCATCTTCATATTTATTATGTATAGCTTTTAATGCTAATTTTGCAGAAATATAATGGACACGGCTTTTACCTGTATTAATAAGCAAATTCTCATTTTTGACGAAGTTTTCCAGTCGAGTTCTAACATCATGAAGGTCTTCTTCATTATCTAACATATCCATAAAGTTTACTAATATAAAAAGATTTTCAGCAGGTTCATCCAGGCTACCATTATTAAGTTTATATCTCATATCCTGTATCAGTTCTTTTTCTTTCTCAGTCAAAAGACGCATAGCATCTGTTAAAAAAATAACTGCATCTGTATCTTGAAGCAATTTATAAGTAATAGATGTTCTATCAGGATGTTCATTCAATCCAGGAGAATCAACGATTTCCACACCATTTTTACATAAAACTAATTCAGGATGTTCAAATATAATTTCTTCAATATCAGATTGTGCTAGTTCATCACTACGATGCTCTAGAGCAGCATCTTTGGAAATTGTTGCTTTCAATTTATACTGATCAAAAGGTATCTCCTCAGTTCGACCATCCTTGTACCGACAGGTTACTCGCTTTTCTGTCCCGTATTTAATAACTGTCACTGTACCACTGCAAGGAATAGCCCTTACAGGTTGTATTTCTTCGCCTAGTAAAGCATTTAGTAATGTTGATTTTCCTTTGCTAAATTCCCCTACAACTGCTAACCGAAAACGTTGAGATTTAATCTTTTGAGATACTTCTGCTATATTCCCTATTAAAGTTTGAGGCAAAATCCCGTGATTTTTACAGTCTTGAATTAGCTGGGAAATTTGATAGCAATAATTACCTAATTGCTTGCGATATTCTTGGTATTTTTTCAATTTCCAGTAAGATTGAGTTGCGTGCTGTTCAGTTGTTTCTGGTTCGAGTTTCCCAGGTAAAGCTGCTAGAATACCGTTTGCAGCTTGGATAAATACAGGATCTGCTGACTGGAAACGAGCAGGGTCAAGTAAAAAATGTACTTCATCTAAAGCATCTGGTTCCACATTTACTTGATGAGTAAATCCAGCTTCCAAAACTGCTAAATGTTGCGATTTAATGCCAAGCTGCTTGCCAACTATCTCCAAATAGTTTTTCTCACGCGAGTCCATTTCACCATCTGCCGTTGACATTTCATAACTCAGACTAATCAACAAAAGCTTTTCTGAATGTGAAAGCGGATGTGTCAGCATTAGGAACTCTGGGGAATGAACAGAAATCTGATGCTGTTTCATTCCTAAACTGATGAGTTGTGTTAATTGTTTTATTTCTCTTGAGACAAAACGTTTGAGAATTGTTTGCCAGCGTTGCATTTCCTCTTCTGTCACAACACCATCTGCACAAGCTATATCTCGCAGGACAACTATTAACAATGCTAAAAAAATGACTTGAGGAGTGATATCTCGTTGACTAAGCCTTTGTCCACTAATCCGTGACAGGAAATTAACAATCCGAGAACTAAACAACGAAGTATCCATAAAAATTGTGAGCCAATAGGTTATCCGTGTTTAGTATGCCCAGATTTAGACAGAATTAATTAATCCGAATAAATACGGTTATATTTACTTTTTTATACCAGTTATGCTCAAGAAAATTAGCCTTTAGCAACCTATAAATATGCTGTTCCAATTTGCTCCTGCAATTCAAGCTGCTATTGATTCTGGTAAATATCTACAGGTCTTGAGCAATGGAATACCCTTAAGCATGGCTAGAGATGCAGCTAACGGGCAGTTTATTGCCCATGCTATTGGTGCTACTGTTAACAACAGCCCTTTATCTCCACTGATAGCAGCTTCTAATCTAATGACGAGTGGGGCGCAGATGTATCAAACTCAGCAAGGCTTTACATCTGTATTAAATGGCTTGCAAACTATACAGACTAGCTTGGGTGTGCTACAAGCAACTACAGCCTTGATTGGTGTGGGAACAGTAGCAGGTGTAGCACTGACAGCAGTGAACCTGCACCAGACACTTAAACTCAGAAAAGAAGTAGAGCAAATGAGGCTGGAAGTCAAAAACGGTTTTATTGACTTGAAACAAGCCTTAAAAGACCAAGGAGTAGAAATTAGACAAATAATCGAACAAGTAGCCCAAGATATCAAATTTGAACAACATCGGATAATTTTAGTGACGGCCTATGGAAGGTTTATCCAGGCGATGAGTTGCTTCCGTTCAGCGATGCAATTGCAAGATTTCAGCCTGAGAAACGCCGGGATTGATAGTGTCAGGGGAATGTTGTTTGCGGCTTTAGCAGATTACAGCAATCCGCATCTACTGGAAGAAACCTGTGCAGCCGGTCAATTACGTAGACTCGAATGCGCTTGGGCAATTGAACAAGTGATTGTTGCAACTTATCAGGTACAGAATGAAGTTTCAGCAGTGAGCGATCGCCTGTCTCTTCTCCAAGATAAAATCTGTGAAGATGCTCTCACTGTGATTAATCGTTGTGAATCACATGATGAGCTTGATTTTCTCTTTCCCGAAATTATCCGCATTAAAAATCATGATTTAGCAGTATTGAATTCGTGGCAAAATCATGTTGATTGGATGCGTTCGCTTCCTTCATCAGAATTAAAACTTTTAAATAGCGCTGATTTTAATAGTTCAGAGACTTACAACTCTACAATCAATTTAGCAGAACCGCCAGAACAATTAGTATATGAGAGTTTAATCAAAAAATCTCATTTCTCTTCGCTTCGTGACCAGTTGTTATTTATATTCAAGCCGGAACTACGTCGAGAGTACGAATCTTATATTAATCAACAAGCTGTAATTACTGGTCATAAAACATTAGTTACATCTAATTTGCAACAGGCATCAGACCTAACTGTTGGTAATCTTTATTACTACTTTAACATTAGAGATGAATCGAAAGCTCAAACAGAGTTAGTTTCAGCTAACTAAAACAGCTACGGTAATTCTGGAAATAACTATTTTTCTAAAGTCCGCGCAGATAGAAATCGGAGCGCCGAAAGTCGGTAAATACGCCCACAGAAAATAAAACTTCTGTGGGCGTATTTCATACTTTTCTCATAAATCAAGTAGGATTGCTATAAAAGTAAAGAATTTTTACAAAAATAGATGTTCTGCATAAAAACAACAAGTAACCCTGATTGATAGTTAGCAGTTCAAAACTAGAAATTTTGCAGCTTGCAGATCGACCCTAACAAAAATTGTTAAAGATTTTATCAATTTTCACTAATGTGTCAAAGTTTTATAAGATGATTTATCACATTATTGTGCTTTGAAAATAATTGTGCCAATACTTTGAAAGGGCGATCGCACTTTCTAAAGTTAAATGCAAGCTTGCTAAATTAGTTAACTATATTTAAGCTGGTTAACTAAATTGTTATTATTCTTAACGTCTTTAAGAGTAAAAATAGCAAATTAATTAGAGAAGAATCCGTATTGATAAATAGTTAGATATGGCTAAACGTAAAAATGCCTTCTACTTATCAGCCGGCTTGTAGCGATCGCCTAATTTTTTCATCCCACACCTAATTAAATTACTGGCATCAAAAGTATGAAACCATCCCTTCCTCAAAATGATTCTGACCTGACAAAACGCCAATCTTCGCTAGAGCGCAAGCAAGGAGAGTATGAATTTGACCACGACTTTTTACCGCCGATGGCCATGCTCAAAGATGTACCATCTGTAGAGAATGTTTCTACTAAGTATATTGCTGAACGGACAATAGCAACGGCAGAGCTGGCGATAAATATGTTGGCCGTTAAAACCCATTCTTTGTGGGACCCTTTAGATGAATTGCAAGACTATGAAGACTACTTTCCAGTCTTGCCTAAACCTCATGTGATCAAAACATACCAAACTGACGACTCTTTTTCTGAACAACGGCTTTGCGGGGTAAATCCTCTTGTTTTATGTCAGATGAAAGAGATGCCACCCGGCTTCGCCTTTACCATCCAAGAACTAGGAGATAAGTTTGGGGACTCTATCAACTTGGAAGAAAAACTTGCTAATGGAAATTTATATGTAGCTGATTACACACCCCTTGCGTTTGTTAAAGGCGGTACTTACGAGAGAGGTAAAAAGTATTTACCAACACCCATAGCCTTCTTCTGTTGGCGCAGTTCTGGCTTTAGCGATCGCGGTCAACTAGTACCGATTGCCATCCAAATCAATCCTATAGCCGGGAAACAAAGCCCGCTAATCACACCTTTTGATGACCCTTTAATCTGGTTTCATGCCAAGCTTTGTGTTCAAATTGCCGATGCTAACCATCATGAAATGAGCAGCCATCTTTGCCGAACTCACTTTGTCATGGAACCTTTCGCCATTGTTACAGCCCGTCAACTAGCCGAAAATCATCCCCTTAATTTACTCTTAAAACCGCACTTCCGTTTCATGTTGGCAAATAACGACTTGGGTCGCAAGCGCCTAGTTAGTAGGGGTGGTCCTGTTGACGAATTGTTAGCTGGAACTCTGCAAGAGTCATTGCAAATCGTCGTCAACGCCTACAAAGAATGGAGCTTAGATAAGTTTGCTTTGCCCACCGAAATAAAAAATCGGGGTATGGATGATGTAGATAACTTCCCTCACTATCCCTATCGAGACGATGGGATGCTATTATGGAATGCGATTAAAAAGTTTGTGTCTGAATACTTGAAGATTTACTACAAAACTCCTCAAGACTTAACAGCAGACTTTGAATTGCAAGCTTGGGCGCAGGAACTAGTTTCAGAGTCAGGTGGACGAGTCAAGGGTGTTAGCTATCGCATCGAAACATTAGAACAATTAGTTGACATTGCAACTGCGGTAATCTTTACCTGTGGGCCGCAACACGCTGCTGTTAACTACTCGCAATATGAATATATAACTTTCATTCCCAATATGCCTTTTGCTGCTTATAAACAAATTACACCAGAAGGTACTATTTCCGATCGCAAAAACCTAATATCATTTTTGCCACCGCCCAAACAAACTGCTGATCAATTGACGATTTTATTTATCCTGTCAGCCTACCGTTATGACAGACTAGGATACTATGACGATAAGTTTGAAGACCCAGAAGCTCAGGATCTTATAGTTAGATTTCAGCAGGATTTGAACGGAATAGAGCGCAAAATCGAGATGAATAACAAGAGTCGCTTAATAGATTACAACTATCTCAAACCAAGGCTTGTTACCAATAGCATCAGCATATAGCATTCCTATCAGATAGGATGTCCGCCAAATCACCCATAATAAGCACTGTTGTAATGGAAGTACCGTAGGGGCAATTCATGAATTGCCCCTACGACAAATATGGTTTTTCAAATCATTCATATTTCGTCTTCCCTGTCAATGCGTAAGTCCTAGTCATTTAACTTTATTCTTTTAAAATGAGCTAACGGACAGTCAGGAGTCAAGAGTTAGGAGTTAGCAGTTAAACTCAGAGGTTCAATACTCCATTAATGAGTCTTTGAACTTCACTCTCCTGCTTTTTCCCCAATCCCCAAATAGAATAAACAGAAATCAGTAATAGGCAGTTGGTTCTAACTGAACTGTGTTGATTTATAGCCAGAAAAAACTAGATTTGTAACTTGCTCTAACACATTTAAAGCTTTTAATGAACCTCGAATTAGGTGAGTAGCAGCTAGGGGTTGCCGAAGCAATCCGATCGCTAGGGGCAAAGGACGGAGGGAACCATCAGAGTTGATTGCTGGCGTGAGATCGGGGATATCATGGTGACAAGCGTCGCTGACTACTCGCAACATTGCCACTGCAACCCCAGGCGGATTGAAAAACTCCAGGGCGGTAAATCCTTCCATATCAACAACATCAGCCGCCAAAGTCTCACCGAAACGGCGTTTTTCAACAGCAGACCAAATTACGCGATCGCTTGTCAATGCCTTCACTAAATTGAGTGGGGAGTGGGGAGTGCTGAGTGCTGAGTGTAATTGGGCTGTGAAAGTGCGATCGCATTCTTGCCGCTTTCCCTGATAAACACAATCTTCATACAGCACAATATCGCCAACTGTGTAGCGATCGCTTAAACTGCCACATAAACCCATGATTAGCACTCTCGATTTTGCAGCTAGAAATTTTCCATTTGCTTGGGATTGTTGCAAATATTTGAGTAAAGGCTTCATCCCAACAGGTATGGGTAATACTGTTGGGATTGAGCCAGTCATGCCGCTTAATCCGCGACACACAGCTTTATATTCTGCTCCCTGAGACACCAGAATTGTGTCTATGGGTAAAAAATTAGGCACTAGCGCTCTCGATATTTTGGAGTTTGCGTTTGGGTATTAACTGGAGAGTGCGGAGGGCGATATTAGCAAGTCTTGGCAATAATTGCGGTTGCAGCAATCGGGGATCATACTTGCTCATCCGGCGTTGATTTTCTGATAGACAAATGCTGAGAAATTTTTCTATTGTCAGGTCTTTGGTAAAAATGCTAGTGCCGGTGGCGGCGAAGCCCGTCTTATTAGTGTCACCATCGCCAAATACGGCAATCAGATTGCTGAGTGCCCTGCCATAATGCCAGAGGGTTTTGGCGCTCCGCAGTGGGGTAAATCCTTGTCCACGATGAATTTGTGTATAGGTAAACCAGTTGACAAAAAAGACAATATGGCGTGTCTCTTCGTCTATAATCGGATCAAAGATCGTGAAGATTGACTCTGGAAAAACATCTGCTTCACGGGCGATCGCAAATAGCCCGTAGGCAAAGAAAGTATCTAGGCACTCTTCAAAGCCAAAGCGCGTAAAGACTGGCTCAATGTTTTGGGGAACTTGAACGGGTTGACGTTCTGGTAGCTCGATGCCGTAACGGTTAATTAATGTTTGAAGTAGACGGGCGTGGCGCGATTCTTCTTTACCTTGGAGAGCGATCGCAGTTTGTAAAAGGCGATCGCTCACCGTCGCTGCGTAACTACTAACTATAGCTCCGGCTTGTCGCTCTGTATCTAGAGCTTTTTCCCAGAAAGGAATACTGCGTAAGAAAGTCAAGGCTGTATCGTCCAAATCTGGCCATGGGAGATACTCCGGTTCGTAATCCCTGTAGCTTTCCATAAAGCTCCGGCAAAATAACTCCTTATGCTCGACAGAGCCAATTTTCATGTCTGAAGTTCCTTTTTGCATTCAAGATTGGGTCAGATTTGAGTGACAATAAGTGATATTGCCGTTTGGTGGTGAGCAAAACTCCAAGCCGAAGGCGATTTCTGTAGCAAGATTAATAATTGTGTCACCCGCACAATAATTTTCCACTAAAATGGTAAAGCTTCATAGCCCCAAATCCGCACGAGAACTCTTCAATATTTCCAAATTGGCGATTCAATTCTCGTGGCTGACGGTGAGTTTTTGGATTGCCGTAACGGTAGCTGGTGTTCTAGCTTTCAGTTCCCTCAAATATGCCTTATTTCCAGATATTACCTTCCCTGTAGTGGTTGTGAATGCAACAGCCCCCCTGACAACTGCTTTGGATACAGAAGCAAAGCTCACCAAACCTTTAGAAGAACGCCTCCGCTCCTTAGAAGGACTGGAGAATATCCGCTCATCCACCTATCCTGGCCAAACTGCCGTTAGTCTTGCTTTTGCCGTTGGGACAAATTTAGAAACATCGACTCAAGAAGTTGAAACTGCTCTCAATCAATTGACTCTGCCTCAGGGAGCGACTTCTAAAATTATTCCCTTGAACCTGAACGAGTCAGCCGCCATTAGTTATGCCATTGAGAGTCCCTCAAAGAATCTTACAGACTTAACTAAGTTGGCAAAAGACGAGATTGTGAGTGCGATCGCTAAACTACCAGGAGTCCTGAAAGTCTCACTACTGGGTACTGCTACTGCAACTCCTCCCCAAAATCCAACAAATACAAGTGCAGCGGCTTTTCCCCAAGCCGGAGCAACATTAGTGCGGTTTAACGGTCAAAATGCACTTGCATTTCAAGTCATCAAACGCGGTAGTGCTAACACCTTAGAAGTAGTGAGTCTAGTTGAGAAAGAAGTTCAAAGGCTACGCTCTACCCTCAAAGATGTTAACCTCACTTTAGCTGCTACCCAAGCAGAATATATCCGCCAAGCCACCAAGTCAACAATTGATGCACTGATCGAAGCCATCATATTGTCGATAGTGGTAATTTTTCCTTTTTTATGGAATTGGCGGGCAACTCTCATCTCTGCCTTGGCGATTCCGACATCTTTGTTGGCAACGTTTATCGTCATGGCAATTTTTGGCTTTAACTTAGAAACGATTACGTTGTTGGCTTTGGCCTTAGTTATTGGCAGTGTAATTGATGATGCGATTATCGATGTTGAAAACATTATGCGGCACATTGATGAGGGGGAAACTCCTCGCCAAGCCGCTTTTTCAGCTACAGATGAAATTGGCTTAACAGTCATCGCCACCACTGCTACAGCAGTAGCAGTTTTTTTGCCCATTGGCTGGAGGGGTGGAGTCATTGGACAGGTCTTCAAACCATTTGGAATCACAGTTTCAGCAGCCATGATTGCTTCAACATTGGTTGCCCGTACATTGTCACCAGCCTTAGCTACCTACTGGCTAAAACCTGCGAATTCAAATCCCCAACGCCGCCAGGAAGGAAACATCTGGGCGAATTTTACCCGATTTTACAGAAACTTACTCCACTGGTCTTTAAACCACCGCAAGACAGTCGTCGTCTTAGCCATACTTAGTTTTCTTGCAGGTATGGCACTGATTCCACTAATTCCCAAAGGATTTATTCCTAAATTAGATCGCGGCGAGTTTAATATTACTTACACAGCACCCTTGCCAAAAATCCCTGAGCAATTTTTGCAGCTACAAAGAGCAAATTCTCCGTCATCTCTTCAATTCCCTATTCCCAACCCATTGAACGATTCTCTTGAGGTTGCTAAGAAACTAGAAGAAGTGGTGAGAAAATCCCCAGCAGTGGAAACGATATTTACTACTGTTGGTTCTCGTGAAGGTGAGCCAAATAAAGGTAATCTCTATGTGAAGCTCAAGGAAGACCGGAACATCAAGACTGCGGAAGTACAAGACCAATTACGCTCCACTCTGCCTAATCTCTCTGGTGTGACTACCAGTGTGGAAGATATTCAATTTGTTGACACTGGTGGACAAAAACCCCTACAGGTTTCACTACGAGGCAATGACCTCCAAATTCTTAGCAAAGCTGCCAAGGCAATTAAAGAGCGCATCGAAAAATTACCGGGGTTTGCTGATGTCACAGCTACAAATGAAACCAACTCGCAGGGTACAGTGTTTCAAATTGAACGGCTTAACAATCAAAGGGTAGCTTATATCAGCGCTAATCTAGGCAAGGATTTGTCTTTGGGTAATGCCACAGACCAATTAGTAGCGGAAGCCAAAGCAGTGTTACCCGCTGGTGTCACTTTAGACTTGGGAGGAGATTCTGCCCGCCAAAATGAAGTATTTGCTAGTTTTGGTACTACTTTGCTGTTATCAGCATTGTGCATTGTTGTAGTGTTGATTTTGCTGTTCAAAAGCTGGATAGACCCGGTAGTAATTGGGGTTTCTTTGCCCTTGTCAATTATCGGCGCGATGTTGGCCTTACTCTTCACTAAGAGCGACTTTGGGATGATCTCGTTGATTGGCTTTGTGTTTTTGTTGGGACTAGCAAACAAAAATGCCATCTTGCTGGTAG
The DNA here is from genome assembly GCF_041747015.1 of Nostoc sp. GTDB lineage: Bacteria > Cyanobacteriota > Cyanobacteriia > Cyanobacteriales > Nostocaceae > Nostoc. Next base: position 866 of record NZ_JBGTFY010000288.1, on the reverse strand, counting down.
ATTACATCAACCAACTCCGCAAATCTGGCTTAGACCGCACGGAGGCAATTCTTAGGGCTGGGCCAGTGCGCCTTAGACCAATTATGATGACCACTGCCTCGACGCTTTTAGGAATGCTACCGATCGCATTAGGTTTTGGTGCGGGTTCCGAGTTACGATCGCCTATGGCTGTGGCGATCGCAGGTGGATTAATAACTTCGACTATCCTCAGCTTGATTGTTGTGCCAGTAGTCTACACGATTTTGGATGATTGGTTTCCCCGCAAGAAATTTTAGATTTTCCTGCCGATCGCATTAGGTTTTGGTGCGGGTTCCGAGTTACGATCGCCTATGGCTGTTGCGATCGCAGGTGGATTAATAACTTCCACTATCCTCAGCTTGATTGTCGTGCCAGTAGTCTACACGATTTTGGATGATTGGTTTCCCCGCAAGAAATTTTAGATTTTCCTGTGGAACGCCTGTTTACTTTTGCGTGCCGATGCCGTCGCACAAGTGCCGATCGCTCTGGCTAACGTTAGGATTATTTTGTAAATAACCCCGCACCCAATTACAACTGCGCCCCATTAAAGAATCTAACTCTAAATCTGGAAGATTCCAGAGTTTGATCGTGTTGTCATCACTGCCAGAAGCCAATGTCTTGCCGTCGGCGCTAAAACTGACGCTATAGACAATGCCATCATGTCCCTTGAGGGTGCGGATTTCCTTTCCTGTCTCTAGATTCCAGAGTTTGATCGTCTTGTCATCACTGCCAGAAGCCAATGTCTTGCCGTCGGCGCTAAAACTGACGCTATAGACAATGCCATCATGTCCCTTGAGGGTGCGGATTTCCTTTCCTGTCTCTAGATTCCAGAGTTTGATCGTCTTGTC
>NZ_JBGTFY010000287.1:0-11268 GCF_041747015.1 Nostoc sp. | reverse complement strand
CGAAGCGTCAATATTAACTATGTCTAATTGCTCGAAGATTGCATCAGGAAAGTGGAATTTTTTTTGAGGTTGAACTTTCTTTACTCTTTTTAGCTTGTAACCTAAATCATTTAATTTGACTCGAATTGTTTCTGATGTATGTAACTTTTCGTCACTATAACCATATTTTTCTATTAGTTGCTTTCTGACTTCGGCAGCACTTAGTCTGCTATATAGTCTTTGACTTTTAAAACTAGGGTCAATAAGACGAATGTGAATCTACTATATTTTTTATATCTTCTAAAAGATTTGGGAAATGTTCTTCTGCTTTATAACGTCCTTTGCCACTCATGTTATCAACACAAGTAATACCGCTTTCTAATTCTCTTATCCCTTTCCTAATAGTATCTCGATTCCATCCTAATTCTGATTCTGCAAGCCTTTGCCCTCCTAAACCTAAGCCCTGAACTGTCGAAGCCATAAATTTACGCTTTGCTGCACCAAATAATTGAGATGCAGTTTCAATTAACAACTTTTTGAGAGAATCAGTTAATACTATAGCCACCAGTTACCACACTCCAAAACAAGCGTCATTATTCAAATTACTACAAAAGGGGGATGAAGGGGCTGCCGTCGGCAGCCCCTTCATCCCCCTTTAAAATGATTATCATTATTGCTGATGGAATAGTTTATTTTCTGGAAGTCCCTAAACAAACCGGAGCCTATATGTTGAAATTTGCTTGCTTCAAGATTGAAAGGCACATTCTTGTTAAAGGTAAATCATCACCCGATGACCCAAAATTAAGGGACTACTGGATTAAACGGCAAGAAGCTAAAACTAAATCCGAATTAATCAAAAGTAGGCAGAAGATAGCCCAAAGGCAACAATATGTCTGTCCTGTATGCGGGGAATCTTTATTAAATGATGAGGAGTTACATCTTCATCATAAAAAGCCAAAATCTCAGGGTGGTGGTGACAATTACGGCAACCTACAACTCGTACATCTGTACTGCCATCAGCAAATACATTCTGGAACAATTTGTAGTTTATGACTTGCTTGAGCCGGATGCGTTGCAAGGCGCAAGTCCGGTTCTGAGGGGGCGGGATTATAGCGATATAGTCCTGCTACCCGACCACAGTCCTGCCATATAGTCCTGCTACCCGACCACGGTGATGCCTATTTTATTAACCCACATTTTTGCCAAGCTTACTTCTTTAGGACGTGTTCATCCTGTTTCGACAGGTGTTGAACCCTCGTAAATTGGCAGAGGTATTGGTATTCAGAATTGATCATGCGATCACGATGTTTATCGAGATAACGGCAAAAGTTTTGGGCATTTCCATAGTAGAGCCTATCCTTATACCTTCCAGGATCGACACATCATATAACAGCTTATTTTTTACGCAACCAATAGCCAATTAAACTACCAAATAACCATAACTCCAACGTATAACTAGGTTCTGGAACGGGTGTAGGAGAGAAAGCTAGACCTGTGGGTGCAACCAACCCATCTTGGGCAAAGATACCAAGAGAGGCTCCTGTTTTACCGTTGTATTTTAGGACTTTGTTGCTCAAAAAGCTGCTCACATAAAGGTCGCCGTCTGGGCCAAAAGCTAGCCCGTCAGGACCACTCAGCCCACCACCCTCAGCAAAGATGCCAAGGAAGGCTCCTGTCTTGCTGTTGTATTTAAGGACTTGATTGCTCAAAAAGCTGCTGACGTAAAGATTACCGTCTGAACCAAAGGTCAGCCCAGTGGGATTGGCTAGTCCACTACCTTCCCCAAAGCTACCGATAAAGGCTCCCGTCTTGCCATCGTATCGTTCAATGTTGCTGGAGAAAAAGCCAGCTACGTAAAGGTTACCATCAGAACCAAAGACCAAATCCGCGGGACCTCGAAGAGTGCTGCTTTGGGCAAAGGTACTAAGGGAAGCTCCTGTTTTACCGTCGTACTCTAGAACGTTGTTAGTACTTAAGCTGCTGACATAGAGATTGCCATTTGTGCCAAACTTTAAGCCAGTAGGCTCGTTCAGCCCATTGCCCTGTGCGAAGATACCGAGGGAGGCTCCTGTTTTACCGTCGTACTCTAGAACGTTGTTAGTACCTCTGCTGCTGACATAAAGATTGCCATTTGTGCCAAAGACTAACCCTTCTGGACCGCTCAAACCGCCACCTGTAGCGAAGGTACCGGTCAAGGCTCCTGTTGTACCATCATATTGTTGTATGCTATTGGAGCCGAATCCAGAAACATAGAGGGTTGCCGCCCCTGCCGCATCAGCAAAAGCTAGTACTCCTAATGTTGGTAAAACCAGAATACAGTTAATTAATTTGCGTTTCATCTAATATTTCCTCTTTTGAACTGTTCGCGCTCAATCGCTTCAAAAAGCGCTTTAATATTACCACTACCAAAGCCACGAGCGCCTTGACGTTGGATGACTTCCATGAATAAAGTTGGACGGTTTTGGAATGGTTTGGTAAATATCTGCATGAGATATCCCCATTGATCACAATCAACCAAGATTTGCAATTCTTGCAACACTTTTATCAAATCGCGATCAATATCGATGATCCGCTCTTTTAACATCTCATAATATGCATCAGGTATAGTCAAAAATTCTATATTATTGGCACGCAAAGCTCGGACTGTGCTAAAAATGTCGTCGGTTAAAAAGGCTATATGCTGCGACCCAGATCCGCCGTTGAAAGCGAGATATTCTTCAATTTGGGAAAAGCTTTTACCTGTAGCTGGTTCCAAAATTGTAAACTTAATGTTACTTGTGCTATTCTGAACCACTTTAGAATTCATGGCACTGTATTCGGTGGCAACCATCTCGTGTTGAATTGGATGGAAGTCTAATAAGCAATAAAAATTAACCCAATGCTCTAAAGTACTTTGTTCAACGCTGACAGCGATGTGGTCGATCGCACTCAGACCCGTAGAAACAACAGGTGGTGGTTCTTCAATGGCTCGATAAGTCGGGAAGAAAACACCATTGTAGGCATGACGCTCAATGAAAGAGTGTACAGTATCACCATAGGTAGCAATTGTAGCTACAACCACGCGCCCTTCCTGGCTTTCATATACTGTTGGTTGCTTGATTGGTAGTGCGCCCCGCCTGACTGCTAACTCGAAAGCTTGCGTTGCATGATTCACCCTAAACGCAATATCTTTAACACCATCACCATGTAACTTGACATACTCGGCGATCGCATTGTCTGAGCCAATTGCCCCTGTGAGCACCAACCGAATTTTACCTTGTTCGAGAACAATTGATACTCGGTCTTGCACTCGTGTTTCTAAACCAGCATAGGCAATTGGGGTAAAACCAAATACGGTGCGATAAAAGTGTGCTGCCTGCGGCACGTTACCAACATACAATTCAATGTAATCAATGCCCTTGAGGTCGAGAACTTCCTCTGGTTGTCGGTATATAACCTTGTGCTGACTCCAGCCTTGGTGAGGTGTTTCTATATTTAGCATCATTTAACATCTTGATTTACTAATTCAAATTTTAATTTCTGCTTCTGCTTCGTCAACGATCGCATCTGGTAGTTCCTTCTCTATCAGTCGCAGGGGCGGATATTGATAAGCTGCAACCCCAGTTAGCATAGTGAATATCCCAACAACAACAAACAACAGACCGATACCGCGTCCTGAACCAACGCCAATCAGCTTACCGATGGTTCCAGCTAGTGGTCCATCAGTAGCTAGTAGTGGCTCAAAAACCTTGTCGGCCAAAGGTCCGGCAATCAGATAAGCAAGTGGTAATGCTGCCCCTGCGATCATTTGACTCAAAGCAAATACTCTTCCCTGTACATCAGGTGCAACTTTTTTTTGCAGGATCACTTGGTTGCAACCACCAATAATCGGTCTACCTAAGAAGAATAAAAATACAGCAACGCCGAATAACCAGGCAGAAGGACGCAGCCCGGCGATCGCAATACATAGCCCACCCAGTATGGAGAAGCCAAGCATTCCCTCAACCCGACGTTGCGGTCCACCCCAAGCGCTCATCACCAAACTGCCGATCAGCATACCGCTACCCCCTATAGACAATACAATCCCAAGTACGGTAGCTGAGGTGAAAGATAACACTAAGGGGGTAGCCAACACCCAAATAACTCCCACCAGGAAATTACTGATAGCGAAGAAAGTCAGCAGTCCTAGCAAGCTAGGCCGTTCCATGATGTAATTCCAACCATAAGCAGCCTCTTCTAGCAATGAGCTTTTTTCTGCTTGGTGTGCTGAGGTAGTTTTGGGATTAGGAACGCGGACGAGCAGTAGCGTTAACAGGGCAAACAGAAAAGTGGTGAAGTCAAGGAGAATCACACCCTGCATCTGGATGGTTTCGATTAACAAACCTGCCAGCAAGGGTGAAATCAGCCGCGCTACCGACAATCCCAACTGACTCATACCGCTAGCTCGCCCTAGATACTCCTTAGGCACCAGCAAAGTTGTCATAGCAGTATAAGCTGGCATCTGAAAAGCACCGCAGATAGAGGCGGCGATCGCCGCTAAGTAAATGTGCCAAATTTCCAGCCGACCGAACAAGAGTAGCGGGGCGATCGCCAGTGTACTGAGTCCAGATCCAGAGTCACTGATAATCATCACCCAGCGCCGATCCCAACGGTCAACTAATGAACCAGCCAGGGGCGAAATTACAATTGCTGGTAGGATTGTACATAAAGAAATGAGTGCATACTGGGTCACTGAATCTGTATTTTGATAAACCCACACACCCAATGCAAAGCTCGTGAGTGTGGAACCGATGATCGAAATCACTTGTCCTAACCAGATCAGGTTGAAGACTCTGATTCTATAAGCTGTAGTCCATTCAGGCATCTCATTCATCTTAATTAATTCATCTGTATTCTGTTAAAGGCAAGTTTTCAACTGCTCTGCCAAGAACTCGACATGGGGTTTTCTCAGCATGGTGTAATGATTACCAGGGACTACATGAATATTTACCCCTGACTGAGCCAATTTGTCCCAACCCATTGTTGAGTTTTGGGAATCTTCTTCTACAAGCTGTTCTTGAGCTTTCAAAAGCGTTATCTGACCTGAATAGGTTTGCGGTCTGTAGTTCCACATCGCCTGGACATTGGTTTTAAAGACGTGAAACAGATGACGAACTAATTGCAGATCGAGATCAAAAAACAGTTGATCAGAAATCTTTGCTTGCTCAAAAACATAGACTAATTGCGCGTCGGGTTGGAGTTGGAAGAAGTAATCTAAAGATAAACTGAGTTTATCCAGTGAAACTCCTAGCTCTTGCACAAAATTGCTGAGTATTGACAGATTCTCATCATCTTTTGTTGCAGGTTTGTCACTAAAAGTCATTGCCTTTACATCTAACACAGCTAGTAAGTCTATTTTTTGCCCTTGTGCGTGTAACTGCTGCGCCATCTCAAAAGCCAAGATGCCCCCCATCGACCAACCCGCTAACAGATATGGACCTTCTGGCTGAATGCTGCGTATTGCTTGGATGTAGTGAAATACCATCTCCTGAACTTGAGTGTATGGCTCTTGTTCCCCTTCTAGACCTGGTGCTTTTAACCCATATAATGGTTGATCTAAACCGAGATAATGCGCCAAATCCATGTAGCAAAAAACATTTCCCCCAACTGCATGGATACAAAACAAAGGTTGTTTTGTGCCGACAGGCTGAATTGCTACCAAGGGAGATCGATACGGGGAAACACTTTGCTGGCGTAAGACACTACTATTGCGATTGCGAGCGATCGCAATTATCGGCGGTGCTTGCAAACTCTGCTTTGTATTACAGACTGTCTCAATCGTCTCAGCTAAACCAGCTAAAGTTGGAGATTCAAATAAACTTCGCAAAGGTAAATCCACTCGAAACTCACGTTGTATCCGAGAAATCACCTGGGTAGCTAGCAAGGAGTGTCCCCCCAATTCAAAGAAATTGTGGTAAACGCCAACCCGCTCCAGACCGAGAACCTGCGCCCAGATATCTGCCAGTTTCTCCTCAGTCGGAGTCCGAGGAGCCACTAAAATGCTTTCCAATTCAGGATTGATTAGTTCTGGAGTCGGTAGGTTACGGCGGTCTACCTTACCATTGGGAGTCAATGGTAAGGTATCGAGGAACATAAAGATTGCTGGCACCATATACTCAGGTAGTTGCTTTTGTAACCAGTGCCGGAGTTCATTGACTGTGGGGCGCTGCTCCTGGTGGGAAACGACATAGGCCACTAAGCGCTTATCCTCTGAAACCTCTCCCCAGACAATAACTACAGCATCTTGCACAAAGGGGTTTTGACTCAGTACTGCTTCAATTTCACCCAACTCGATGCGGAAGCCACGAATCTTCACCTGATTGTCGATTCGCCCCAGAAACTCAATGTTTCCATCTGGTAAGTAGCGAGCTAAGTCTCCTGTTTTGTAAAGCTTTGCACCTGATTCTTGACTAAAGGGATTGGCAATAAATTTCTCATTTGTTAAATCTGGGCGGTTGAGGTAATTCCGAGCTAAACCAGCACCACTGATATGTAACTCACCTGGAACACCAATGGGTACAAGTTGCAAATTAGCATCTAAAAGATAAATCTGCGTATTAGCGATCGGTCGCCCGATCGCTGGGCTGGTGTTAAATTCTTCCTTAACTGGAACCAAGCCAGAAGTTGCAACCACTGTACTTTCCGTTGGACCGTAATTATTGACCAACTTGAACGGTAGCGAACTTGAAGGATAATGATGCAGTTTGTCTCCACCAGTCAGCAAGATGCGTAAAGCCAGATTCTTTGGCCAATCCAACAATAAGATATTCTCTGCTAATAGTGTTGGCAAGAAACTGATGGTGATTCCTTTGGATATCAGCCAATCTCGCAGTTGCACTGGTGCAGTACGAATTTCCTCTTCTAGTAAATATACACTTGCACCAGCGGTAATATAAGGCCAAAGTTCCCAGACAGATGCATCAAATGCTACTCCGGCGAGTTGAGTTGCTCGGTCATCTGGTGTTACTCGATAACTACGTTGATGCCAATACACCAGATTTAGCAGTCCTGCATGAGTGATTTGGACTCCTTTGGGTCGGCCTGTGGAGCCAGAAGTATAAATCACGTAAACCAAGTTATCAATGCTAGCAGCACAGATCGGATTTTGTTGGCTTTCTTGGGTGTGATACCAATAGGTGTCCAGGTAAACTGTATGGGCTTGGTGTTCCGGTAGCTTGTCAATCAGTTGCTTCTGGGTCAATAGCACTGCTGGTTGGGCATCTGTTAACATCCAAGATAGGCGTTCATTCGGATATGCTGGATCGAGCGGTAAGTATGCTCCGCCAGCTTTGAGAATAGCTAGCAGCCCAATCACCATTTCTAAAGAACGCTCGACGCAGATTGCTACCAGTACTTCCGCCCCTACACCCAAAGTTTGGAGATAATGCGCCAGTTGATTAGCACGTTGATTTAGTTGTTGGTAAGTTAACTGCTCACTACCAAAAACAACTGCTAGAGCATCGGGGTTTTTTTCTACCTGAGTCTCAAATAACTGCTGGACACATTGATCTTGGGGATAGTCTTGCTGGGTATAATTCCACTCTCCAAGTAAGTGACGATCGCTGTTGATCAATATTGGTAAAGTCGTGATTGGTTGTTGAGGATCAGCCGCGATCGCCTGAAGCAATGTTTGATAATGCCCTGACATTCGGGTAATAGTGGCAGTATCAAATAAATCTGTGTTGTATTGTAACGACCCCTGCAATCCTTGCTCAGTTTCCATCATCGACAGCGTTAAGTCAAACTTCGCTGTCTGATTGTCAAATTCCATCGGAGTCAGAGTCAACCCTTCGATCTCCAATGCTGGCATTGGGGCATTCTGCAACACAAACATTACTTGAAACAAGGGAGTATAGCTCAGGTCACGCTGTGGCTTGAGTTCCTCCACGAGTTTTTCAAAGGGTAAATCTTGATGGGCATAAGCTGATAGTGTTGTTTCTCGTACCCGTTGGAGCAATTCTAAAAAACTCGGACTACCAGATAGGTCATTACGCAAAACTAGGGTATTGACAAAAAAGCCGATTAACCCTTCTATCTCAGCACGGTTACGGTTGGCAATCAGCGAACCCACTAAGATGTTTGACTGCCCAGTGTAGCGGTACAGCAACACCTTGAACGCCGCTAGCAGCGTCATGAATAGGGTCACCCCCTCACTCTGCGAGAGCGCCTTAAGTGCAACAGACAAAGATTTGGGCAATTGGAAGGACTGGGTTGCACCTTGAAAGGTTTGAACAGGGGGGCGTGGACGGTCAGTCGGTAGAGCGAGAAAAGCCGGAGCACCAGCCAGTTGTTGCTTCCAATAGGCGAGTTGGGCTTCCAAAACCTCACCCTGCAACCACTGCTGCTGCCAAATAGCAAAGTCTACATACTGGATAGATAGTTCAGGTAATGGCGAAGGCGTGCCGCTAATGAAAACCTCGTAGAGAGCCACCAGTTCCCGGATTAGTACCCCCATTGACCAGCCGTCCGAAATGATATGGTGCATGGTAAACAGCAGCACATACTCTTGCTCGCCCAGTTGCAGCAGGGTAGCCCGCAGCAAGGGACCTTGGGCTAGGTTAAAGAGCTGTTGTGCTTCTTCAATAGCCAGCCTCAGTGCTTGAGCTTCTCGCTTAGTCTCAGGGAGTTCTCGGAGATCCACCAATGGCAGTGTCAAGTGGAAAGCTGGGGTGATCACCTGAACTGGTTCATCATTTACAGGTATAAAAGTTGTGCGTAAGGCTTCATGACGCCGCACAATTTCATTGAAGCTCCGCTCCAGTGATGCCACGTTGAGCGCACCATTTAGGCGTAAAGCAGCAGGAATATTATATAAAGATTTGCCAGGTAGCAACTGGTCAAGAAACCACAGCCGTTGTTGGGCAAAAGATGCAGGAAATACGAAGATATCTTGTTCAGAAGTATCAATTTCGTTCTCATCAGCCATTAGGGGGGGGTCAGAAAAATCCTGTGTCATTGGTCTTTTTTAATAAGAGAAGATAGTTTCATGCGACCAGCTTCACGAAAAACTGGCACTATAATTGGGGTTTGAAGTTTAGTATTATTCTCTTTGAGCTTCTCAATCGCCTCAGCAATATCTGCCACCGTAGGTAACTCAAACAGCTGGTTTAAGGGCAGTTCTACCTGGAATGCTTTTCTCACACGGGAGATGACTTGGGTTGCTAGTAAAGAGTGTCCTCCTAACTCAAAGAAATTATCGTAAACGCCAACCCGCTCTAGTTTGAGGATTTCAGCCCAGATTCCTGCCAGCACTTCCTCAAGGGGGGTACGCGGAGGGACAAAAGTTTCTTCCAATTCGGATCTGGCTTGACTGGGGGCTGGCAGGGCGCGGCAATCTACTTTCCCATTGGGCGTTAACGGTAGAGCTTCCAATACCACAAATGTTGAAGGAATCATGTAATCGGGCAATTGCTTTTGTAGAAATCGACGCAGGTTACTGGTTATGGATGTGAACTCCTGGTTTAAGACAACATAAGCCACCAGACGTTTGTTGCCCGGTTGGTCTTCACGAGCGATGACTATAGTTTCCTGCACCTTGGGGTGTTGGAGCATTACTGCTTCAATTTCTCTGGGTTCAATGCGGAAGCCGTGAATCTTCACTTGGTTATCAATACGCCCAAGGAACTCAATGTTGCCGTCCGGTAAGTAACGAGCTAAATCCCCTGTTTTGTAGAGGCGGGTTCCTAGTTCATCGCTGAAAGGGTTGGGGATGAATTTCGCTTGGGTCAACTCCGGGTGGTTGAGGTAGCCTCGAGCTAAACCGACACCACCGATGTGCAGTTCACCAGCAACCCCAATGGGGACTGGTTGGAGATAAGAATCTAATATGTAGATTTGTGTGTTAATAATAGGACGACCAATAGATGTATGTATTGTTTGTTCCTGGGATCGACATTTGTACACACTGCTCCAAACTGTTGCCTCTGTTGGTCCATATTCGTTAAAAAGAGATGTGTGCGGCAGCCGCTCCCCATGTAGTCCAATCATATCTCTTGGACAAGGTTCACCCGCGACAATAACGGTACGCATCCAAACAAGCTGTTGTGGTAGCGCTTGTGCCAAAATTTGTGCGTACAGAGACGGAATAGTTAGTAAATGTGAAACATGAGTTTGAGCGATTAATTGGCTAAGCTTTAAAGGATCTTGCTGGGCATTGTGCTGTGGTAACTGAAGTATTCCACCTTGGCATAATGTCCAAAAGATGCCTGCAACTGAACTATCGAAAGCAAACGATGAAACTAACAGAAAGCGTGTTACTGGCTCGTTGTAATAACAAAGACGAGCACACGTCGATTGCACCAAATTTTGATGTGTGACAAGCACTCCCTTAGGTTTTCCTGTAGAACCTGAGGTGTAAATGACATAGGCCAGATTCTTTGACTGAACTTTACTGACCAGATTCTCCTCACTCTCTTGAAAGATCAACTTCCAATCAACATCGAAACAGAACACACGAGTCTGATGGGTCGGTAGTTTAGCAACTAAGTGCTTCTGCGTCAGTAACACTGACACCTTGGAATCTGACAGTATATAAGCCAAACGCTCTTGGGGATAAGCTGGATCTATTGGCACATAAGCTCCACCAGCTTTGAGAATCCCCAACAATCCCACTACCATCTCAATGGAACGCTCTACATGAATGCCTACCAAGATTTCCGGCCCAACTTCCAAAGTTTGTAGGTGGTGAGCTAGCTGATTGGCACGGCAATTTAACTGCTGGTATGTCAGTTGCTCTCCTTCAAAAACCACTGCGATAGCATCAGGTGATCGTTCCACCTGAGCTTGAAATAGCTCATGTATACAAACATCCTTAGGATAGTCCGCTCGGGTATCATTCCATTCTACTAATAACCGTTGTAGTTCAGTTGCACTCAGAAGAGGTAAATCTGACAGTCGTTGATTGGGATTGGCAACAATTCCCTCTAGCAAGGTTTGCAAATGCTCTGCCATTCGTGCGATGGAAGCAGCATCAAACAAGTCTGTATTGTACTCTAGCGAACCCTTCAGTCCTTTCTCGGTATCTTCCACATACAAGGTTACATCAAACTTTGCCGTCCCGCTCTCGAACTCCAAAAGGTTTAAGGTCAAACCCTCTAGCTCTAGTGGTGGCATAGGGGCATTCTGCAACACGAACATCACCTGGAACAATGGTGTATAGCTCAAATCGCGCTCAGGCTTTAGTTCCTCTACTAGCTTGTCCAAGGGCAAATCTTGGTGGGCATAAGCTCCTAAAGTTACCTCACGCACCCGCGCCAGTAACTCCCGGAAACT
>NZ_JBGTFY010000286.1:0-4231 GCF_041747015.1 Nostoc sp. | reverse complement strand
GGCAGCTATTTCGGAATTGAAAGGCATAGAAATAGAAATGCCAGAGCTAGACTACTCAACCTTTGACACGTTGACAGAAAAAGGTCTGCCTTACTCGGCTGCGACTGAAGAGAATGGTTTTCCTTTTGGAGATTACCTGCTAGTGAGTGGATTTTTAGATCAGGCGAAACCAGAGCTTGAAAAGGCTGGGTATTATTTGGGGTTGCAGCAGTCAGAGGTAAGTCTTGTTGCTGAGTCCTCTTTGACTTCGACTTCAGATCAAGTATCGGTAACAGTATCTACTTCTCGTCGGGGTAAAAAGAAAACTAATGAGCAACAATAATAATAGCAACGGCAATCACAGCAATCTTGACTCTGAAACTGCCAATTCCGTAGAGAGCAGTGAACAGGGGGAAGTCAAGATAGCATTAGGCAGATTATATAGAGAGTTTGAAAGTTTTAAGCAATCACAGAAAACTGAACGCGAAAGAGATAGGGCGGAGTTACAAGCATGGTCACAGACGAATCTAATTCAAAGTCAACTCCTCAACCAAGCGATAGCGACAATCGAGATGCTGACGAAGGAATTGAAGAATCAGAATCTCTCATCGAACGAGTCCGAGAAGAACAACGAAGATTTGAGACAAGAATTAACTCCCTTGCTGACACAGTTAAAGAATATGCCCAAGTCATCAGCGACATTAGAGAGCTTAGAATTCAAAGGACTCAAGAGCGAAGTATTGCAGCTAAAACAGAACGGGAATCAACTGTTGAGTCACACCCAGAAGTTGACTACGGCGATTCAGGAGTTGAAGAACAGCCCTCCTCCCAAACCCATCACCATAGAGAAAGAGGTTTATCGCTCTGAACCCCTAAGCCAATATGGAATGATGGGGTTGATTACGACAATGTTTGCTTTGTCAATGTTCTTCGGACTCAATCAATTTATTCCGGTAAAAATCTCGGATGATTTCAATACCTATCTCCGAGCTATCTGGCAGCGTACTGGTTATAGCAATGTCAAGCTACAACGGGTAGAAAAGCGTTTGGGGACTGACCGAAATCGAAGATGAAGGGCAATATATAGTGATTGGGGCAAACAGGCTTAACGTAATATTTGCCCCAATAATAGAAATAATCAAAGGTAAGAATCTACAAGTTTCCCCTGCGCTGACCACTTCTCATCAAGAAGTCTGCAAGCAACATAGACAACTTTTTGACTTCTTTACGCTTGCGTTTTCCATTTATCCCCCAGCAACGGACAGTGAAATCACTTTGATAACCCAAGACAAGTGCAAGCTCGTCGTAAGTTAACTGCCATTTTTTCTTAAACTCAATTGGGTGCATAAATTTAAATCCATTACTAGGATTTCAGGGTGTTTATGTCTTGATATCTTTGAACTAAGTGAAAATTAAATAGAAGTCGGAAGTCGTAGGTCGGAAGTCGGAAGTACGGTTTTGAGATGGGGATTTTAACCCCTTTCTCATTACGAGCTTTGGCGTTGGGGATGGGGATTTAAACCCCTAAACGTCGGAACAATGAGTCAAGCTTCCGACTTCCGACTTCCTAGTTCCGACTTCGTTAATGGCTTTTTGAGATTGCAGTAATATTAAAAAGCAGTAAACCCTAACTTCTCGCTACCCTTCAATTGCTTGGATTCTATAAGTTGTGCAATCGCACCTCTTAAATACCGAACACTAGGTTTATCCTCGCCCCACTTTCGGCTATTTCTAATCGCAGCAAAGCTGACTGGTGTTGTCACGGCTGAAGTAACAATGTTTAAAATCAGATTTTTATCCGCCTCAGAAATGGTTACTTCTTCTACCTCTACAAATTCAACCTCTTGGGTAGGCTTTGAGAAAATAGACTCAAGCTGATTAACTGCGTCATCTGGTGCAATTTTCTCCCCTCTGGGCATAACTGCTGGCTGGTGATGCTGTACCAGTTCCGGGAAAAATTTGAGTAATGTTCTAGCTGGATCTGGCTGACCATTTCCTGGGTGTAACTCTATCTTTAGCCAGTCAGGAATCATGCCCAGATTGCCACCGCTAACAGGTTCGGCAAAGTTATTAGGGTTAGCCTTAAAATATTCGCCACTGGCAACATTAATCTTTCGCAATCCGCCAGCGCTGACAGACTGAGCTACACACCCAATAAAGTTAACCGATAGCTTAAAGGTATCTGCTAGTCCTGCTGTCGCCTTACCAACCACAGAAGTTAGGTTCGAGCCGTGCAACACAATGATTAATGTACCGCCAGACTTAGCGAAGCGACTCAGCAGATATTGGATAGCCCAAGTGCGATCGCTCTCATCAAGTAAGGACAGCAACCGCATCGCCTCATCAATCACTAACAGTAAGTTTTTGTGGGAATAAGGTTCACTTGCATCTAAGCCTTTAAGAAATTTAAGCAAGTCACGGGCGACTAGCTTATCTGCCCCGTCTGCATCTTTTTCCGGGTATTTAAGAGCAGAAATCAGATTGCAAGTAAAAGGGTAAACGTCCACCCCGGCTGTAAAGTATTGGGTGTTTAATCCCGAATCTAAAGCTAGAGATAATGTTGCCAAGATTGCAGCTAAGGTTCCCTTACCACCTCGCTGAGTGCCAGCGATCGCAATGACTTGGGAACTCATCATGTCTTCTATTTGGAAACCACTTTTCGTTAAAGCCGCGATGAGTGCGTTAGCCCTATTTGCCAGAGGGAGATTAATTATAGTGTCTGGTGAAAGCCCATTAGCTGATAGCTGTAACTCCTCCGGTTTAGAAAATTCCGCAGCTTGGCGAATGTCCCGAATATCTACCTGTGGTGAGTGAAACTGTTTGATATCTACGGTAGGTGGTAACTGGGTTTGAGCCTGTGCGATGGCACTTACCTCTGACCGATTCAGCCGGCTGTCAATCGTCACATCCTGTAAATGGAGAGCCATACTTTGATAAGTCGGTAGCTGACGACCCTTGAGCTTGCCAAACCAGCCAAACATCCAGCGATAAGCATAAAAACGTTTTCCTGGCTCAACTTGCGTTAAATACTGCCCAATATTTTCAAATTCAGCATGAAGAAAGGCGTACTCTTCTGCTGATTGTCGTTCTAGGAATTTAACAGTATTAGCAAGATGATCCGCCTGATAATTGCTTCTAGCTTCCTTGTCACCAGCACGAGAGATCGCATCTACAAAGTTGCCACGTACAAAGGGTATTGGTGCAATTTCTTTAGTACGGTTCGAGTGTTCGACAACAAACCATAACCACGCAGCACCGCCAATTAAACCACCAACTACAGCTAGAGGATTGACAGCATAACAAACCGCTCCTATCCCAGAAGCCAGCAAGCCAAGTACACGAGTCATGTCTGCTTCGTTCTCAGATTGCCTCGCCATTTCAAATAATTGATCCTTGCGCTCTTGCAACCATTCAGAAACATTACCCGCCTCCAAATGGGATAAGGCCGGATATGATTCGCGTAAGTGTTCCGTTTCTTTGGTTGTAATTTTTGGGATATTGTTACTTTGCATAAAAGAAATGCCTCATTGAGTTAAGCAGCCGCTCAATGGAGAGAATTCTTGAGCGGCACTCACTTTAATCTTTAGTCAATCGCCAGATAGCAAACCCAATCTCACCCGCCATCATCGTGCCAATGTTGAATAAAATACAGCCCAAAATCATGAATGGATCTGTAAATTGAAATGGGTTACGAGCTGCAAAGGTGGTGACAATATCGAACACCCAAACCGCAATCACAACTAACCCAGCACTAGAGCGATCGCGTGTACCTGCGGTCTTGTAGTCCTTCCACAGTTCACCAACAAGGTCAATCTTGCCACTAGGCTTGGTTTCAAGCTCATAGACCATGTGATCTTGAAGTTCCCGCCTAGCTGAATCTGGGTTTTTACCCCGTAGGGCATGGGCTTCGATTACTTGCACACCCACCGAAACCATGAATGCCAAGTAAAACAAAGGGTTGAACAGTGCAAACGGCACATTTAGCCAATTCCAAGCCGGCTCAAACCACGGGCATACAGGGGGCCCAGTAAAGATTAATTGCCAAGTTGAATCAGCACTAATTACAGAACCACCAATAAATAAAATCCCACCTACCAAGGCACGACCCGCGCCACCGTTAGCAACAAACTGATTGACTATAGCGGCGGCTGCCCTAATGGGTAAGCCAACAATCATTACAACAGCCTTGGCACAAAAATCGATGATTTCACCAAGCGTTCGCTTCTTACCTTTGGGTTTCCCATCGCTGTTA
>NZ_JBGTFY010000285.1:0-2572 GCF_041747015.1 Nostoc sp. | reverse complement strand
ATCCTTCGCCAAATTCTTCAGCAAGGTGAGTACCTTTTTGGTAATAAACTAAGCCAACGGTGATGCCTTTTGTTGTCAGTTGCCCAAAGGTAAACCGAGGATAGTCCCAACCGTGGGGAATGCTAATTGTAGGTTGCATAGATGAATGGGTGAATGAAGAGATGATGGGAGAAGAAGTTAGGATTCAGGAGTCAGGATTCAGAAGCGAATTATTCTGACTCCTGACTTCTGGCTCCTGTGTTCTGATTTACGCTGCCACCATTTCCCGTACTGGCTCAGACTCCATCATCAGCAGCCATTCCTGTGTACTGAGTTGATCGAATGGTTTATCTAAAAGCTCTTGCCAATCTAAAGGCTTCACTACAGAAAGCGCTCGCACAGCTTCAGCCACCGACTCACAAGCCACCTTTTGCTCGACTGAAGAAGCCCGGATGACCCACCACTTGCCGCTACTGCAACCGACTTCGCCCAGTTTCTGGTCATCGCGGTAGATGCCATCGTCCAGGATTTCAAACCCAAACTTTTCGCATTCATTGAAAATCTGCGCCATTATCTCATTGCTAATAGTGGCGGGTAATTCTGGCTTTTGGGGTGGGAGTTGCTTATGTTCTGTGACTAATTCAGCTTCTCCAAAAGGTAAGGGGGCGTTAAGTGTACCGTCTTGGTGATGCCAACTAATGTAGCGGTAACATCTCGCCCAAGTATTAGCACGGAATTTCTCAACGTCCTCCACTAAGACTACCCAAGGCTGGGTTAGGTCATCATTGTAGGTGATGGTGGCAATCAGTTGTGTGCCGTAGTAAATCTCGTGATCGTAAAAAGATATTTCGACTGCTCTGAGTTCTTCGGGTGCAATCGACTGGGCTTGGGTGGTGATGTGGTGTTCGAGTTCCGCTTGGGCTAGCGTTTGTTCGTCAGGGGTAGCAGGTGTGAGCTTCTGAATCTTGCTGGCTTGATATTCACCGATCGCATTAATCCAAGAATCCTTGCAGCGTTTGTCAGTTACTTCAAGTGTGCAGCCAATTTCGCTGTAGATTTGCTTGAGTCTTGCAATGGATTTGTGTTGCAGCTGTTGTTGGCTGTAGATTTGGTATGTCATGATTGTTAAGTTCCTATTGGGACAGAAAGCGCTCTAGATTCGCAGTCCGGGCGCTTTCTCTATATATCTATTATTACGTATTACGTAATGCTTGTCAAGCAATGCGTAATGGTTTAAATTAGAGATAATTCTTTGGAGGCGTATGATTATGGATTTAATGAAAATCATTATTGAAGTGGAGTTAACAGGAATCGGGACTGCTTTAAAAAAGGCAAGGGAGACTGCGGGTTTGAGTTTAACCGTAGCTGGAGATTATGCTGGGATGAGCGGAGCAAACTTTAATAGGATTGAAAACGAAGATACAAAGGGAGTTCCTTTAGATACGCTCATTAGAGCAGCTAATGCTGTTGGACTTGATTTAACAGAGTGCTTAGGTGAATGGATTAAACACATTCCTGGGATTGAGTTGAAAGAGGGTTCTAATTGAATGGCACTAAGAAAAGCTCTAAGGTTTACTGAATAAGGGATACAGCTTTTAGTGTCCATTGAGCAGTAATGTCATGAGTCAGGCGAGCAGTGTTCGCCTACGGAGGGGGTAATCCAAAAAGTTTTTGAAGGTAGAAAAAGCTTACTCATTTATGAAATACTTTTTTTAAAACGAGCAAGCACATACGTTAATTACTACTGTGACACTAAGAGTACAGATTCTCAAGGACAAATTTAATCAAAGTTTGGGGCTACCTTTTGAAGAACTATTGCCAGAATCTGCAATAAGGCAAGCAATCTCTGAGTTAAAGATCAAATACAAAAAGCGATTATTTGACCCATTTATAACGTTGTGGGCATTTTTATCTCAAGTTTTAGATACTGATAAAACTTGCCACAATGCTGTGAGTAAGATAATTGCACATTTGGCAGAAGCAGAGGTAGAAATTCCGTCAACAGATACGAGTGCATACTGCCAAGCACGGTCAAGACTGCCGGAGAAATTATTGGAGAAACTTTTCAATGATTCGGCACAAAGCTTAGAAGAAAAAGTGACAACAGAAAAATTCTGGTGTGGTCGAAATGTGAAAGTAATAGATGGCTCAACTGTATCTATGCCAGACACAGTAGAGAACCAAAAAGAATACCCTCAACCTAGTAGTCAAAAAGAGGGATGTGGCTTTCCAATTGCTAAAATTGGTGTGATATTCAGTTTGGTGACGGGAGCCGCTGTTGCTTTATGTATCGACGTTCTGAACACTCATGATATTAAGTTAGCGAGAAAAATGTACAGCTTTCTCAAACCAAATGATGTGCTTTTAGGAGATAGAGCTTTTTGCGCTTACGCCGATATATTTACTATCAAAAAGCTTGGTTGTGATGCCGTATTCCGTAAACATCAATCTCGCACAACCACTATGCAAAAAGGTAAAATTATTGGCGATTGCGACAAATTAGTTACCTGGTACAAACCTAAAAGTTGTCCAAAAGGATTGAGTAAGGATGAGTTTGATGCTTTACCTCCTTCCATTACTGTGCGAGAAATTT
>NZ_JBGTFY010000284.1:0-6682 GCF_041747015.1 Nostoc sp. | reverse complement strand
GCTCCTGAAGGGGACTTGACGCCACGCTCACGTGAGCTAGATCAAATTCTTCGTTTAGCCGCCTAGACCACCAGTTGCAACTTTTTGATACTTAGCTCAGGAATTTAATTTCTGGGTCAATTTCTGCAAAAGTATAGTTAGACTATAAAAGCGGATTTATTATAGTACATAAATACTAAAATGTATTATAAAGAGTTAATTGCCTACTTTTATAGAATATCCAGAAAACAAGCGCCATGCCGAAACGCCTTTTAGTGGTTGAATCTCCTGGCAAAGTGAAAAAGCTCAGTCAAATTCTCGGTTCAGAATGGATTGTGCGTGCCAGTTGTGGACACATCCGAGAACTCAGCGATCAGGGAGAAGATTCCCTGGGCTTTACTATGGATGGCAGTAGTGTACGGTGCAATTATGTACCGCGTGATCAACGGGCAAAGGAAACAATTGGACAATTAAAGGCTGCTGTTAAGCAAGTAACTGAAGTTGTTTTAGCAACTGATCCAGACCGTGAAGGGGAGACGATCGCTTGGCATCTCAAAGAAATACTCGGTCTGAGAGATCCCAAACGAGTCGTTTACACAGAAATTACCGCATCTGCGGTTCGAGGCGCGATCGCTAATCCCAGAAAGCTTGACTTCAACTTGGTAGGAGCCGGATTATGCCGAGATTGTCTAGACAAGCTGGTAGGTTATAAGGGAAGTCCCTTAGTTTGGGCATTGAACAACGGCGCTAAGAGTGTTGGCAGAGTTCAGAGCGCTACATTACACCTGATTTGTCAGCGAGAAAGAGAAATTCTGACTTTTGTGCCTCAAGACTACTGGAATGTCTGGGTAGATTATGCTGAAGGGTTCCGGGCTTTCTACCACGGGACAGTAAATGCTCGTTCAGATGCACCAGAACAAGCCACGGAAACTCACGATGACGCTGCAAGCAATAGCACAGAAACACCAGAGTCTAAGCGCGTTCTTTCGGAAGCGGAAGCAACACGCTTAGTTGAGGAAGCACGGCGCTACCCTCATCAAGTTATTCTCTTTGAAGGAAAGATTGTTAACCGCCAACCACCTCCACCCTTTATAACCTCAACTCTTCAACAAGCTGCTGGCTCAAAGCTGAAATTTGCTCCAGATAAGACGATGATCTTAGCCCAAAAGCTGTATGAGGCAGGGTTAATCACCTATATGCGGACAGACTCAGTAATGTTGAGTGCAGAGTTTTGCACCAGTGCGCGTCAGTGGTTAGAGCAGCATGATCCGCCGAATGTGCCGCAGCAGGTTGCTCATCATCGCAGTGTTAAAACGGCTCAGGAAGCTCATGAAGCGATTCGTCCAACAGACGTATTTCGGGCTTCAACCGAGTTGCGAGGGGAACTTCCTACTGATGAATTTAACTTGTACGTGATGATTTGGAAACGGGCAATGGCCTCTCAATGTCGCTCTGCCCAACTTCGTAAAACTCAAATTATCACTCAGTCTGGAACATTACTCTGGCAAGCTAGAGGACAAGTGGTAGAGTTTTTCGGTTATGCTCGCTACTGGAACAACCTGAGCAAGGATGCGATTCTGCCTTTTTTGCAACGGGGGCAGATGTTGACTCTGAAAAATGCCGAGCATGAGCAGAAACAGACACAACCACCACCCCGCTACAGTGAACCAAAACTTGTACAATTGATGGAGCGCAAAGGAATAGGCCGTCCAAGTACCTATGCTCCTACTATTTCTACTTTGAAAAAGCGAGATTATGTTCAGCAGACAAAAGGGCATCTCCAGCCAACAGCTTTGGGATTAGAAGTGGATGCTTTTTTGCTCAAGGCATTGCCAGATTTGCTAGAGGCGGAATTTACTGCCAAGATGGAGGATGCCCTGGATGCGATCGCTCAAGGAAAACAGCCGTGGCAGCATTACTTGATAAACTGGAACCAGAATTATTTTGTACCAGCGCTGGCGAAAGCTAAAACTGTAGTTTTCAGTTCATCTCCGACAAATAAGGTTGCTGCTGTTGAGCGCAAATATGAAACTTCTAGAACTCGTTGCCCTGATTGCAATAATTTTCTAGTCAAAATTCCCAGCAGTAAGGTCAAAAAGAAATTCTTCCTCAAATGTATCAGTGGGTGTGCAGATATTGTCCTGTTTTGGAGTGACCTTAACAAAACTTGGCAGCCACCCCGGACTAAGGCAGCTATTGGTGAAAATCCCCAAAAACTCCCGGTAAATATCACATCGTACCCCTGCCCAGTATGCAAGCAACCGTTAGAAGAGTACAGCTATACCAAGGATGGACAGAGCAAAACAATGCTGCGGTGTTCTGCTCAAGAGTCTTGGAAGGATAAAAAACATCAAGATGTAGCTTACTTCGGTACACCCAAAGGCTGGTGGAGTCCCAAGTTTGGCGAAATGAACAAAATTTCAACGCCGAGTTCAGGAGATGTCTGCTAAATAATTTAACAATTTTCTCCTAACTTTTCACAAGCACCAATACTCACCCAACGGCTAGAACCATCTTCCCAATGTTCTTTCTTCCATATAGGGGCATTATGTTTAAGGGTATCAATAGCATATTGGCAAGCTTCAAATGCTTCACTCCGATGAGGACAACCCACTGCTACTAAAACGCTAATTTCCCCAACTTGCAAACGTCCTGTGCGATGGTAAATCACCACCCGATTCACATTAGGCGTAGATAAGCGAATATCAGCAGCAATTTGATAAAATACTTGTAATGCCATCGGTTCGTAAGCTTGATACTCTAGGGCAACCACAGGTTTACCATCGGTTTGATTGCGAACCATGCCACTCATCACAACTACAGCACCGTTGGCTGGATCATTAGACTTGGTGTAGATTTCTTCAAAAGACAACGGTGCAAAAGTAATGGCAAAACTATCTTCGGCTCTTGGTTTAACAGCAGATGCAAGTGTAGTCGTCATAACTAAATCGATAATATTATATGGGCTTTTTCTATTGTCTCTGAACAAAGCGCTGCTGGTCTATAGGATTACTATTTGATTTTTGAACAAAATTAGGTATTGTAGAGTGTGTTAGAACGGAGTTCGTAACGCACTACTATTAAGGGTTTGATGCGTTACGCTGTCGCTAACACATCCTACGTATATTTTCAGAAATCAAACTGGATTCCTATATGTTTAGTTGATCGCATGGCACTGGAATATGGCAAGAAATATCCCGCCATGCAAAAAGCCAGTATTGTTGCCTCCGGTTCTACCGCCAAACTCAGCTAAGATGTGATTCAATGCTTATTACCGATTTAGTTTCTGGTATTTTTATCTCGATTTTATCGGCAGCAATCAAGTCCGCTGCTTCTTGTAAAAGCTCATGCTGTTCCTTTTGAATTGCTTCTAAACGATGAGAAATTTTTACCAATCTTTGTTGTTTATTTGTTTGAAAGTTTTCAGGTAGCAAAACTGGCAGGTTATCAATTGTTTGAGTGTTGGTTATTTGTTGAACGGCAAAACTACTAACTTTAGTTAAGGATAAAAAGCTAACTTTAACTAAAGCCTGAAGTAATTTTATCGGAACTTGGAGTATTGACCAACTAGCTGTCCCAATTAAACGGATGATTACTTTAATGATGCTCGAAATTAGAGCAAGTGCAAACAGCAAAATCACTAAACTGATAATTGGGTGATTAGCTGCCCAACCTAGCATTTGAACTAACTTAAAAAATACCGGGTGTTGTATCAACCAATCGCTCACAGAAGATGCCAATGCTTCTTTAACTGCTTGGGACGTTGTACTATTAAATTGTTCAGCCGTTTGCCAAGTTTGTTCTAAGCTTGTCGTAACTGTATCAATTGCCTTATCTGTCGTTGTACTTGCTGTTGCCTTCAAAGACTCCCCAACTTGTTGTGCTGAATTAGTTAGAGAGTTAACACTTTCGTTTACAAAATCTTTCGCATTTTGCAAGCGTTGCAAAACTTCATTAGGCAAATGTATGTCTATTTGAGATGCCATAAAACATTTCACTGGGGTTGAAATCGAACTCGTAACCCATCTTTGGGGCGATTCGTGGGAACCATAACTGTTTCTAAACTTTGATTAGGCAATATTTCCCAATGATAACTGCGTAGAAGGTGAGCAGCAACAATCTTCATTTCCATTTTGGCAAAAGCTATGCCAATACAGATTCGTGGTCCACCGCCAAAACCAACTAAACTAAAAGGATATTTTTTATGTTCTTGGCGCTGGGGACTGAAACGCTCTGGATCAAAACGCTCTGGTTGGGAGTAAATTTCTTGTAGACTATGAGTTATCACAATTGAATAAAGTAGTTTCCAACCAGCAGGAACATGAAAACCATTAAATTCAAATTCTTTAATCACACCACGAAACCCACCTCCCACAGGTTGATGCAATCTTTCGACTTCCCACAAAACTTGCTCTAAATAAGGCATTTTCCCTAATTGTTCTAAATCTAAATCACCTTTAGTTGCAAGTTGTAATTGTTCTTCTCTGGCTTTTTCCAGCACTTCTGGATGAAGGGCTAACTCTACACATAACCAAGTCAGCATCGAAGTAGTCGTTTCATGTCCAGCAAAGAGTAATAGTACCGATTGAGCGATGATTTCTTTTTCACTTAAGCTATTACCATCTTCATCTTTAGCTTGTATTAACAAACTGAGAACGTCTTTAGTTGGGTTCTGCTGACGTTCTCTAACAACTTGAGTTAGATGCTCTAAAATCTGGTTACGAGCAGCTATAGCTTTACCAAATGTAGTAAATGGTAAGGGCAACGGATTAATCGCAAACAGTCCATTTGTTAGGGTTGTAAACAACTGACTCAGACGCACACATTCGGGGCCAGGACGCGTACCCAATAACAATTGACTGGCAATATCAAACGTCAGTTGTTTAAACTCTTGGAACCAGGTAAACTCCTGTTTCTTCTCCCACTTTTGCAGATAACTATGTGTGATATCTTCCATTGTGGCGACATAATTCGTCAATGCTGGGCCATGCAACGCTGGCATCATCAAGCGGCGATTTCTGCGGTGTTCCTCTCCATCTTGCAGAAAGAGTGATTCACCCAACAATGTCTTAAAATTATCAGGCCATCCTTCGCGCCAAGAAAAATTCTCCATGTGGCTGGACAAAATGAACTCTAACGCCTCCGGCCCTGCCATTACTACAGTTGGTTTGCCAAGAAGATGAGTTTTGAAGATAGGCCCGTACTGGCGATAGCGCTTTTTGGCAAAGTCGCGGTCAAAAACAAAGGAAAGTGTTTCACCTAATATAGGTAGACCAAAGCTTCCAGGAGGAATTTGATTAGTTTTCATATTAGAATTTAATTACTTTAGAATTTTAATTTCATTACTTCATGTTTTAACTTCATTACTTTATCAAAAAACTTATCTAAACCTGCAATTATTAATAATATTTGAAAATTAGTAATAATATAAGGTGCGTTGAATGGCTAGGTCTGTATTAATGATATCTTTGCAACGCGCTTATAAAATTGCGAGGGCATCGATAAAAACTGGTATTTCCACAGATGAGATAGTTGACATTTTACAACAAAGAACTACTCGTCGGCGTTTACTTTATGGAGGTTTGGGATTAGCAAGTGCGATCGCTACGGCTACCTGGGATAATGGACGTGATTCTACGGCTTTTGCCACCATTCCCAAAGTACTAGTAGTGGGTGCGGGAATTGCTGGTTTGACTGCTGCCTATCGTTTACGGCAAGCTGGGGTTCCTGTGGACGTGATTGAGGCTAGAAACCGCGTCGGTGGTAGGATACGGAGTTTAGCCAATGCAGCAGGTACTGGCGTAACTGTGGAACTGGGTGGCGAATTTATCGATACAGATCATACCAAGTTGCGATCGCTTGCTCAAGAACTTGGTTTAGAAACAGCCGATTTACTGGCTGCGGATAAGGGATTAGTGCCAGAAACATGGTACTTTCAAGGGCGCAAAATTCCCAAATCAGAAATTATTACTTACTTTATACCTTTAGCAGAGAAGATTGAGCAAGATTTAGCTGCTATTGGGGATGGAGATGTAACCTATCGCTCTCACAATCAGGCAGCGATCGCTTTAGATAATACCTCGATTACACAGTATTTAGAGCAAGCAAAAATTAATCCAATTCTACAGGAGATGCTGGAGCTTGCTTATACTACCGAATATGGTCGAGAAGCAGCAGAACAATCCTGTTTGAATCTAGTGTTTTTGATTGGTACTAACACTGATAAATTCTCAATCTACGGCGAAAGCGACGAACGTTATACTATTCGTGGTGGTAACGCTCAAGTACCCCGTCTACTAGCGAATTCCTTAGCAAATGTTATAGAAACTGAAACAGAATTAGAAGCTATCACTATCCGTCCTGATGGACGCTATCGAGTTAGTTTACGATCTGGTTACAAAAAATTTGATCGTACTTATGAAAGAATTTTGTTGACATTGCCCTTTAGTACATTGCGTTTAGTGAAGTTGAATGTCAATTTACCAGCAATTAAACGAAAAGCGATCGCCGAATTAGGATATGGTACAAATGCCAAATTAATTACAGCCTATCAACAAAAATTGTGGCGCACTAAATATAACTCAACAGCATCAACATTTACCGATACAGGCTTTCAAAGCACTTGGGAATCCAGTCGCTACCAAAAAAGCTCCAAAGGTCTGATTACTAACTTTACTGGTGGTGAACATGGTTTATCTTTGGG
>NZ_JBGTFY010000283.1:0-15262 GCF_041747015.1 Nostoc sp. | reverse complement strand
TAAGTGTGAAAAAACCTAGTTATGTAAAAAAAATAACTAGTCCGACGCGTTAGTGAACTAGTTTTTAAAGAAATCCTCTTCTCATGCCATGAGTATTATTACTCATCCACAAATAGTAAAAACTGCAAAAGTATAGTTATTAACTCAGCCGTGCTGAGTCATTTTTCATGGTTTAGTCTAAACTCAAGAAATAAAGATCAGAGACTTAAGTGCAAGTCGGGACTCATGGAAAATGAAAGCACTAGAATCGCCTAGCTGTTTGAAGATTTAATGTATCAACAACCGCTAAATATATTTTTTTTGTTAAGAATTAGCTATATATTAATTTTTAAATAATTACGTTAAAAAAAAGTATAATTTATTCAAACTTTAAGTTGATAGTGTAAGCTATTTATGTAAGTGTAATTCTAGCAAAATTCTCTTAACCACTTGCGCTCATATGACTATAGGAGGTACACTACAAAGCGTATTATTTATTTTTGAATATTCCCTTAAAGATACTAGACGCAGTTCCTAAAGGATTGAGTCTATTACATTCCAACCAAACTCAAGCGATAGTTTTTAACTGAGATTTTCTTTGATTAGTAAAATCTCCAAAAATATTTAATGTGCTTTATACTATTTATGTCTCTTGACTGTAGCCCGCCCGAAGCAAGCTTTTGAATACTGGAGGTCAACCGATTGAGATTGAGGCTACCCCGGAGGTCATACCCCAGAATCGCGAAATTCTAGGGTAACAACACCGGGTTTTAATGCACATTATGTAAACCTCTGATTAACCTTATATGGTTAATCAAGTAGCGCAGTTGTGGTCTTTTTGCTGTCAGGCTTTGATCACACAACTGTTACGGATCGCGCTCGCCCATAATTTACAACTCAATGCAATAAGATACAATTATGTCACACCATTTGATTAACGACAAGGCTGTCAAAAAGCAGGAATGTCTGAAATTAGTGTTTTAAGGCTTTTTCAGCCTTATATCTTCATTAAAGAGCAGGAAAGCTAATTTTCATTCAGGATATTTTCCTCATAAGCGGAAACAAAGCTTCTATTCAAAATTGGTGAAAATGCTTACTTTCTAAGCATTTTGAATTTTTATTTTTGCAAAAAGTTGCTATAGGTTTACATCAAAGGTGTTTTGACCATCCTCTTTGCCGACAACTTTACTCTAAGGAAACTGAGAATTTCTTCAGTGAAAATACGGTATTCAAACAACTTTTTAATTAAGTTTTGTAATCAATTTTGGAATCTGATTCAGAGCGATAACTAAATTTCGTCTTGGAGGTTAGAAAATGCCAGAAGTGATTTCTGAGCAATATATAGGTGAAAGATTCTTGCAAGCATTAGGTGTAAAGCTTTCAGAAAAAGAATTACAAAACTTTCTGGCAGCAATGGAGATTATGGAGCCACCAGTAGCAAAGCAGTTCTGGCAATCTACACAGACGAATCCTGGCATCTACATGATCCTGACAGGTAAAGTCCGACTGTTAGATAGCTCTGAAAATTTAATTACTACCTTTGGTGCATGGTCTTTTTTCGGCGAGTTGACTTTGTTTCCCAAAGCTAACTTTAGTCCTTACGTAGTCAGAGCTTCGACAAGCTTAAAACTTGGGTATTTTCCGCAAGACGTATTGCAAACATTGATAGAGAAGTATCCTAGCATTGGCGATCGCCTTTTTGCCCGTGCAGAACTTTGGGATTTGCTGTTGTTATGTCGCCAAATTTCCCAATTTCCGTGCCACACTTCCCAATTTCCAGGAATGCTCAAAGCCTTGTCTCTGTTTGAGCGGCATCAGCTTGAAACTGGTTTTGTAACTCCACAAATATCCCAAGATTCTCAGTTGTGGCTATTGTACACAGGCAAACTGCGGCATTCTGAGGGTAATTCTTTAACACCAGGCACAATCTTTGTCCAACCGAAACAAGGTGCTTGGCAAGCAACGCAACCAACAATTGCTTACATTCTGAAAAATGACGATCTGCAAACAGCACTAGAATACTTGCCGGAGTTGGGGGAATGGGGAGTCGGGAGTCGGGAAAAAATTTCTCAATCTCCAAAAGCCAAAATTATTCCTTTTCCCCAAAAAGAGAAGGAGTCACAACAACAGCCAAAAAAATCACGTTTTCACTTTCCCAGTCCAAAAGTGCAAGTAGGGCATTGGTGGAAACGCGTCACCAAGAACTATCCCTTCTATGCTCAACAAAGCGCAGCCGATTGCGGTTCTGCTTGCTTGGTGATGATTGGTAACTATTGGGGCAAGCATTTTAGTATCAATCGTCTGCGGGATATGACCAACATCACCCGCAGTGGTGCATCTCTGAAGGCTATGGCAGCAACAGCAGAAAACCTGGGTTTTGCCACCCGTCCGGTGAAAGCTACTCTTAATAAATTGGCAGAACAACCTTTACCTGCAATTGTCCATTGGGAAGGCAAACATTTCATCGTTGTCTACGAAATCACAAAAAAGCGGGTGATTATATGTGACCCGGCTCTTGGCCAACGCAGCCTGACAAAAGCTGAATTTCAAGCAGGTTGGAGTGGTTATGCATTGTTACTGCAACCTACAGCCCTATTAAAAGATAGTAAAAGCGAAAGTACAAGCTTCTGGAAGTTTTTTGAGTTAATCAAACCTCACTATCGGACACTACTAGAAATCTTTATAGCTTCGGTATTAATCCAATTATTCGGACTGGTAACGCCAGTATTTACCCAGTTATTGCTCGACAGAGTGCTTGTGCAACGTAGCGTTACAAACTTAAACGCCATTGGTTTCGGGATGATTGTTTTTGGATTGTTTGGTGTCGCTGTGAACGCTGTACGACAATATCTTCTATTTCATACTGCTAACCGCATTAGCATCGCCCTACTCGTAGGTTTTATTAAACATACCTTCCGCTTGCCCCTTGCTTATTTCGAGTCGCGTTACGTTGGGGATATAGTCTCGCGCATCCAAGAAAACCAGAAAATTCAGCACTTCCTGACTGGTCAGACACTCTCCATTGTGCTGGATATGCTGACATTGGTGGTTTATCTGGCCTTGATGTTCTCCTATAGCTGGCGGATGGCATTATTCGTGCTGTGTACTGTACCGCCATTTTTTATTCTGGCACTGGCTAGCACAAATATTTTGCGCCGCATCTCCAGAGAGATTTTTGATGCAGGCACTAAAGAACAAAGCTATCTCATTGAATCTCTCAGCGGAATTCGTACCGTCCGCTCATTGTCAATTGAGCAGACTGTGCGCTGGCGCTGGGAGGAGCTGTTAAATGATTTGGTTAAAAAAGCCTTTAATGCTCAGATAATCGGTAATCGCCTGCAAATTATCAGTGGCGTGATCCAAACCTTTGTGAATACTGCATTGTTGTGGTACGGAGCGACCCAAGTAATTAATGGCGAACTGACTATTGGACAATTAGTTGCTTTCAATATGTTGGTGGGTAACGTCTTGAGTCCTTTCCAGCGGCTATCTATGCTGTGGAATGAATTGCAGGAAATTGTGATTTCCACCGAACGCATAAATGATGTTTTGGAGGCAGAACCAGAAGAAGACTTAGAAACTAAACTCCGGAAGTCGTTGGGTAAATTGCACGGTAACATTCGCTTTCATAACGTAACCTTTCGCTATCACTCAGAAAGTGACACTAACGTCCTAGAAAATCTTAACTTTGAAATCCAGCCGGAACAGATGGTAGCTGTGGTAGGGCGCAGCGGTTCGGGGAAAACAACTCTTAGTAAGTTGATTTTAGGTTTATACCCACCGACAGATGGCAAAGTACTGATTGATGGTCGTGACATTACGAGTATTTCCTTACGATCGCTGCGTTCTCAAATCGGTGTTGTAGACCAAGATACTTTTCTGTTTGGTGGGACTATCCGCGAAAACATTGCGATCGCTCATCCAGATGCTTCTTCAGATGAAATTATCCAAGCTGCAAAATACGCCGGAGCCGATGAATTTATTCAAAAACTACCGATGGGTTATGAATCCCAAATTGGTGAAGGCGGCGGTATGCTCTCTGGTGGACAACGCCAACGTCTAGCGATCGCTCGTGCTTTGCTCGGAAATCCTCGGTTATTACTGTTTGATGAAGCCACCAGTCATCTAGATTCCGAATCAGAGCGAATTATTCAAAATAATCTCAAAACAATTCTCAAAGGCCGCACAAGTGTAATCATTGCCCATCGCCTCTCTACAGTCCGCAACGCTGACTTAATCTTGGTTTTAGATCAAGGCGTTTTGGTAGAAAGCGGTACTCACGACGAATTAATCACCAAAAAAGGTCATTATTACTATCTGAATCAACAACAACTAGCTCAAGTTAGTTGAAATTTGGGCAATTCAAAATCTAAAATTCTTACTCCCCACTATTATCGGAAATAAAACTATGCCAAATCCCAATAGATCATCCCCAATTTCCCAAGATGAGCCAGATGAATATCAAAGTTACACACAACAAGAGAAATCTGTAGAGTTTGACGAGCAGACAGATGCAGAAAATGACAGTCAAGATTTGCACTACGGTACTGAAGGATTGCTCAATGCCTTACCTCGAATTTGGACTCGTGGTTTGTTGTATGTACTCATAGCTTTTGCTGGTTTGTTCTTACCTTGGGCTACTTTCTCACAAGTAGATGAGACTGGTAGCGCCAGAGGGCGTATGGAGCCTAAAGGCGCAACTCAAAAATTAGACTCTCAAGTTGGTGGGAGCGTCAAAGCAGTTATGGTCAGAGAAGGAGATACAGTTAGAGCCGGTCAGATTCTACTGGAACTGGACTCTGATCTGCTGGAAACGGAACTCCAACAAGTCCAGAGCAAATTGCAAGGGCTACAAAATCGGCAATCCCAACTGGAACTGCTCAAAAATCAACTCTTAATGTCAACGAATCTCTTAGAGCAACAAAATAAATCCCAAGAATTAGAAAAAATAGCTCAAGTTAACCAGGTGCAGCAAAACCTGGATGCCAAACTGAGTAGCTATAACCTCCAAAAGTTAGAAAAACAAGCATTAGTTAAGCAAGCAGAGCAGCAGATTTACACCACTCGTGACGATCAGCAATCGGCTAAAACACGTTTGAGTATAGATTCTAGGCAAGTTGAACGCTTTAGCAAACTCGTTGAGGATGGCGCGGTTTCTGCAACCCAAATTGATCAACTCAAAAAAGAACAACAAGAAAGCAAACGACTCTATAACAGGGCTATATCAGATATTAAACAAGCACAATTGCGCTTGGTGGAAGAGCTAAATCGTTATCAAGTAACTATCAAGATGTTGGAGTCTGATATCAAACAAGCAAAACTCCGACTGCAAGAAGAACAAAGTAGCTATAAAAGTGCCATGCAAGCCGGAGAACTGGCTGTAATGAAAAATCAAGAACAACTAAAGGACTTACAGACACAAATAATAGCAGTGCAATCAGAAGTGGCTCAGACTAAAAGCCAGATTATATCTACAAGACTTCAGATGCAACAACGAATGGTGCGATCGCCAATTAATGGAGTGATTTTTGAATTACCTACCACTAAGCCAGGAGCGGTAGTTCAAGCCGGTCAAAGGATTGCCCAAATCGCCCCCAAGTATGTAGACTTCGTACTCAAAGCTAATATGCCTAATCAAGATAGCGGTTTCTTGAAGGTAGGAATGCCAGTTAAGGTTAAGTTTGATGCCTATCCCTTCCAAGAGTACGGCATTGTGCAAGGGAAAGTTACTTGGATTTCTCCTGACTCGAAAGTTAGCCAAATACCCCAAGGCAACGTCGAAAACTATGAGCTAGAAATCACCTTAGAACAGCAGTATGTCCAAAGTGACAACAAGCGTATTCCATTAGGTGCCGGTCAGACTGCAAATGCTGAAGTGATCATTCGCCAGCGACGCGTGATTGACTTTGTTTTAGATCCGTTCAAGAAACTGCAAAAAGGCGGTTTAGAGGTTTAGTCAGAGCGATCGGGTGATTGAGTGCTGAAGAAGAGTTTTTCCAATGCCCAATACCTAATGCCCACACCCCTAATTATTGGAAATATTTATGTTATGCCCCACAATCTGACCATTTCCAGTTCAGATATCATTCACAGTCTCAAACTCTCCTGTCAGATACCTGATGTTGTGGAAGCGATCGCATCGCAAAGCATTATTGCTGAAGCAGCTCAAGAGGCAGGAATTACAGTTACACCAGAAGAATTACAGCAAGAAGGAGATGATTTACGGTTTGCCAAGAAGCTTGTTAAAGCTAAAGAAACCTGGACATGGCTAGAAAAACACCATCTATCTGTGAATGAGTTTGAAGAATTAGCCTACAACAACATCCTTTCGCGGAAGTTAGCGAATCATCTATTTTCCCCTCAACTCGAAAAGTCCTTTTATGAACACCAACTAGATTATGTCGCCGCCGTTACCTACGAAGTCGTCTTCGAGGATCGGGACTTGGCTTTAGAGCTTTTTTATGCCCTAGAAGAAGGCGAAATCAATTTTCCTGAAATCGCTCGTTTATATATCCCAGAAACAGAACTCCGCCGTGCTTATGGATATCAAGGACTCCGATACCGCAAAGATTTTCGTCCAGAGATTGCAGCGGCTGTATTTGCTGCTGCACCACCACAAGCTCTCAAACCGATTACGACATCCAAGGGAGTGCATTTAATTTGGGTGGAAGAAGTCATTCAACCCCAATTGGATAAACAGTTGCGCCAAAAAATCATTACAGAATCCTTTTCTGACTGGTTAAAGCAACAATTCAGCGCTATGAAAATAGGTATCCCCTCAATATTTCGGGGAAAGAGTTATTCAGGCAGCCATGACAAACCAAAAGAATTGAGAACAGATTTTTCGAGAATAATAGTCGCCAAAGGGGGAATATTCCCAACGTGAGAAATGCGGTCACGGATATACTCAAAAAAGCTAATTCCCAACTGACGAGTAGTAGCAACAAGAGACATAAAAGTATCCCAAGCCTTAGTACCTTCTAGAGTTTGAGTGGCATAACTAATATTACGTCGCTGCACCATCGTCCTAGCAGCTAACTCCGCCGGATTATTATGCAAAGGCAATTCAGGATGCTCTAATACTAAAAGCAACTCCGAAATTTTCAGCAGCGTTAATTGTTTTCGCTCATCCAACTGTTGATAACCGCTTTTAGTATCGAAAAGTTTCCAAAACTCAGACTGGAGTTTTTCTGCCATCTGTTGACTGGGTGCATCTTTGTAAGCCAGCAAGTCTCGGTAGTAATCCCAGAAATCATCCAGGAATTTATCAAGAGCTTTTTGGTGACAAGCAACATAAGGAGTCAACTTTTTATAATGTCGTCCCTCATGTACCCAACACAAAGCAATATTATCAGTCAGTAGCTTGAACTGAGGAGCATCATCACAAACCAGAGTTTGCACCACTGGCCAATCAGTTTGTTGATGATAGAAAGCAATCGCTGCTGCTTCTATAATTCGAGTCCGGTGTTGAGAACCTAGTTTGGGTAGATATGTATCAAGTAAGGCATTAAACTCTGCTTCACTCAACACAGTTTCTTGAGGTAATAGTTTCAGAGCATTTTTCCATTTAGTCGGGATTTGGAAAGTCTCCAGTAAGTTATCTGTAAGTTGATTGAGAATCAACTCCAGTTCTGTGGCATTTTGCAATACTTTTACTACACTCAATCTATCTTTCTTGGCAGTGGTCAGATAGATTGTATATAAAGGGTTGCAGACTACATTGGTGGTATAGTTCACCCCACCAACCCGCGCACCAGTTTGGTCAAAGTGCTGCCAATGACTGCTCTCTAGTCCCGAGGCATATACTTCATCTTTCTCGCTTTCAAAATCAGTGTGGTTTTTAATCAGTAGGTTCGATAAATATCCGGCTGATATGGATATCCCAATATCTTCTAAAAACTCTAATAATTTACCTTGGGTCATGTTGCCCCCATAGTATAGGCTCATCACCAAAGCTTTTATTCCAGGACCGAATTCTCCTTCGTAACCGCAAGGCAGTTCTGCTAAATAGGTTTTTCCCACTGAAGGTGAGTAGTATTTCTCTTTCCGGAATAATACGTTGTCCGTTCCCAAGGTGATGTCTTGAATGATTACTTCTTGATAGCCTTTAAACTCTGCGTCTGCTGGCAGTAACTCAAGGGGATATTCCAGTATTTGTTCTCTATTTATTTTAATCGTCTCGTTCTTACTGCCTTTATTGTGCTTTTTTGGGGTCTGTCGTTCTTTTTCTGATGAGTGATTGTTGGTAAACCCTTTCTTGTTGCCTTTGATGTCTGGTTGACCTTTTTCTCC
Source organism: Nostoc sp. (assembly GCF_041747015.1). Classification (GTDB taxonomy): domain Bacteria; phylum Cyanobacteriota; class Cyanobacteriia; order Cyanobacteriales; family Nostocaceae; genus Nostoc. The sequence continues at coordinate 6,991 of NZ_JBGTFY010000283.1, read as the reverse complement.
TTTCAGGCGGTTGTTTTCATCTTTTAACTGTTGATTTTCTGCAAGTAATTCTTTGACTTCTGCTTGCAATTGCTCTATTAGGTTTAGTAATATTTCTACTGTCCGACGCATTGATTCGTCTGCAATCCCTTTTGGCTCGATGGTTTGCAGTATCTCTTCTCCCCATTTTTTACTCGAATCTAGCTTTTGCGTCATGTCTCATATTTTATGATATTGCGTGTCCCTCGCTGACTTTATTTTTTTTCCTACCCCTACTTATTGAGCCGATACAATTAATTTATCCTAATCTTAATCATTATTACGTATTCGTTGATCAGCCATCTGTAACACGTTACAACTACTCCTGTTAAGGTGTACTAAAAAAAAGAGTACATTTAGGAATGTAACGTATGTGTAGCAGAAGTTTTAATCGGATCAGTATAGAGGTTTTTCATGGGTGGAAGCTTTGTTCTGGCGTTGTTTTTCAGCTAGAAGACGGGCTGTAGAGACATGAGGCCGATTGGGTTTTCGTTCTCGTGGTGGTCGTGTTTTTTGACACCTCTAGAACTAGAAGCAAAACATTTGAGGTCAACTTGAGCCGCCCATTGCTTTAATAGTTCGGAGAATGCCGATAAACTCAGACTGGAGATAAACTGCCATTCTGGTTCAGGAATTGCAATCATCATCCCTGTGTAGGTACTTTGTATTTCTTCAACCAAATAATAATTAGAAATGCCAGCATCAATTTTTCCTTAACCATGAACACTTCGCAGAGCGGCTTTAATTACAGATAAAATATTGTATGCGACTAAAGCTGTACAAAAATTGATGCGAAGGATGTAGGAAGGTGGGTTGGTAACTCTCCAGAAATTATTTACAAGCATTACGCAGGTAATAAACGTAACCTACAGGTGTCAGAATTATAAATTTGAGAATTTACGCACCAGCATCATAAATACTCCCTTGCCCAGAGTAGTTCTCATAAATGTGCTGATAAACTTCCTGACATTTCTGTTCATACAGTTCAGCAGAATAACTCTGGGGTAACTTATCCAAATTATCCTTAATTGCCACTTCTACTGATGCTCTGGTTTGCTGTCTCTTCTTCCAATCCAAAACTAACTTCTCTTGTTTGAGAGTTTTCAGTAATTCTTTGGCAACTTGTTTAACTTCCTGTTCTTCTTGCTTGGTGAGTTGAATTTGTGGTTTAGTCAGCAAGTCAAAAATTGCTAATTCTTCTTCAGTGAGATTTTGCGCGATCGCTCTTTTATCTTCAACACCCAATTCCTGAGCAAAGTTAATCAAATCATTGAAGAATATCTGCACGTTGCGTGAGTCAGCATTGTACTCTGCAATCATCTGCTGGAATTTGTCTAAGTAGTCGATGCGTGTTTTATTTAACCTGAACATCTGCTGGACTTTTTGCGCGATCGCAGTTTTGAGTTTTTCGGTTTCTGTTCTCTGGTAGTCAGTACTAGCAAATTTATTTTTTAACGTTTCAAAGTCGATTTGACTTAAGTCGATGCGTTGAGAGTGGGATTCCTGAATGACAAACTCGCCAGCAGTGATGGACAAATTCAACAGTTCTTCTACTTGTTCCATCACTTCCGACACATCAACTTCTGGTACTTCTACCATAATTTGCTCTTTGATTGTCTGCAAGTGAGCATTGATAGCCGTAAACCCATTGGCAGCAGGATCTGGGAGAATCGCTTTGTAGAGTTTGTTAACGTTAGCTGCTAGGGAGAGATAAGTTTTTTTGGCATCATCATTAATAATGATGGATTCCACTGCATCTGCCCAAAACTTGGTGCGTGGAAAACCTTGTGCTGACTCCAGAACAGTAAAATCAATGCCTTTTTGGGTACAGAATGCTGTTGTTTCTGCGATCGCTTCTCTCAATTGTGCCACTAAAGCAGTTTTCGCTTTAACTGGAGTATCTCCTTCTTGAATCCCGCCTCCAGATGCGGAACCATAAATAGTTAGTGCTTTCTGTAAATCTCGGAAGACACCAATGTAATCAACAATTAAACCATTGACTTTACCAGGGAAGACACGATTTGCTCTGGCGATGGTTTGCATGAGAGTATGATTTTTCATCGGTTTGTCTAGGTAAATAGTGGAACAACTGGGGACATCAAATCCAGTCATCCACATAGCGCAGACAAAGATGATGCGTAGAGGATGAGATGCATCTTTGAATTTTTCATCTAGTGGCGGAGATTCATTCACTAACCTTTGACGATGAGGAGTGATATTTAATTGTTTTTGCCCAAATGCTTCTACTTCATTTTGCGATTGAGATATGACTACTGCCATATCTGTTTCTGACATATATTTAATAGTGACTGATAATTTTTTAAGTTCAAATTCACTTAAATTAGACTCAGCAAATTGATTTTTTAATTGTTGCAGGTATTGTTGCCAGTGGTGCTGGACTTTGTTGTACATTTTGACAGCAGTAAATCTGTCAATGCTGACAATCATTGCTTTCCCCTGATATCCTCTACCCAAAAAGTGGCTGACAATATCTTGAGCAATTTTCTCTAATCGGTCATCTCTGGTAATTAATTGATATTCTCTTGCACATTGTCTGGCTAATTTCTCCTCTTCTTCCTCATCCATTGTTGCTGATTCGATGATTTCTGCTATATCTTCATTGAGTGCATCATTGGTGAGTTGCAATTCGGGAATTCGGTTTTCATAGTAGAGGGGAACTGTGGCGCTATCTTCTATTGATTGGCGGAAGTTATAAATGCTGATGTAATCACCAAAGGTTTTTTTGGTTTCTTGCTCTCCTAACATTAGAGGTGTACCAGTGAAACCAATGAATGCTGCATGAGGTAAAGCATTCCTCATGTTGAGCGCAAATGTGTCATACTGACTGCGGTGTGCCTCATCTGCAATGACGATAATATCTGACCTATCAGAAAGTTGGGGGTAGGTTCCGCCTTTATCAGTACGGAATTTTTGAATCATCGTAAAAATGTAGCGATGATCTTCTTGCAATAGTTGTTTGAGGTGTTCTCCACTACTGGCGCGGACATTTTTTTCAATTTCTGTCACAGCACCAGCATAAGCAAAGTTTTTATAGATTTGTTCGTCTAAATCTTCTCTATCGGTGATAATTACAAATGTCCAGTTTCCATAGAGTTTTCGCAGGATTTTTTGGGAGAAGAAAACCATTGAGTAACTTTTACCGCTACCTTGGGTATGCCAAAATACTCCTAATTTTCCTTGATTGGTTTTGATTTCCTTAACTGCGGTAACTGTTTGGTTAACACCTAAATATTGATGATTTTTAGCAACGATTTTTACTAAAGTGCCTTTGGCAGCGTAAAAGAAGATAAAATTTTCAACTAGATCCAGTAATTTGGTAGGTTCACAAGTACCTCTAATAATCGTGTCTAGAGAAATTATTCCTTCTTCTCCTTCTGAGTTTATCTTCTTCCACTCAGCGAAATGTTCCCATTTGGCAGTTAAGCTACCAATGCGACTTTTTATGCCATTGGAGAGGATGATAAAGGCGTTGTACAAGAACAATTGCGGGATAGTTTGCTTGTAATCTGTGAGATTATTTTTATAGGCAAGTTCCAAGCGTTGGTGATGTGCTTTGAGTTCGATGAAAATTAAAGGTAAACCATTGACAAACCCGATTAAATCTGCTCTTGTGGTGTAAATTTCTCCTGTCACCCAGAATTGAGACGCGAGAAAAAAGTTATTGTTTTCTGGGTGATTCCAATCAATGACTTTGACTGTTTCTGCTTGTTCTTCACCCTCATCATTTTTAAAACTGACTTTTACCCCATCTTTGAGGAGTTGATAAATTTCTGCATTCGCATTGGCTAAACTCAGCGTGCTTCTGTCACGAGTTAATTCTTCAATGGCCAGTTGGATAGCTTCTGCGGGTAAGTCAGGGTTTAAATTTTGTAAAGCTAACTGGAGTTTGGGAATTAAAACTACCTCACCCTTTGTCTCTCTTCCCAGTGTGCTGTTTGTACCAAAGGTTTCATGGTAACAATTGGCTGTTTCCCATTGCAGTTGAGAGAATAGTTCAATGGTGGCATTCTCTAGTGCTGCTTCTGAGTCTGGGTGAGGTGGATGCATACGTATGGAGTATAGATTTACTCCATTTTTAACTTAAAAATTCTGTATTTAGGAATTGCGCTGAATTGGTAAAATTCTGACTTTTGCCTTTGCTTCATCTACTGTTACCAAAGCACCCATTTCTAGTTCCTGCTGAAATTGACGCAAGGCATTGATAACTAAATTACCTAACTTAGCTGGTAGGATATCTTGCGATCGCACTTGAATTACACTAGGTGCATCAGCTTGAGTCATTGCCAGCAGTGTACCAAAATCTAAGTCATGGGTGAAAACAATGTAGTCGTTTGTCAGTGCCCATGCCATGATTACTTTATCTGTAGCACTGGGATTACCAATTGTTGACCAGTGGACAGCTTCAAAACCCGCACTTTCTAAGACTGGAACCCAGTCAGGAGAAAGATTCATATCAAGTAAAATTTTCATGCGGAAGCAAGGGGTACTTCAATTTCTTCTACCCGCCATGCAGCATAAGCTAAAGCTTCATAAATGTCCTCGCGTTCTAGGTATGGGTAAGCTTTGAGAATATCTTCTGGGGTATGTCCTGCTGCCATTAAACCGACAATTGTACCTACAGTAACACGCATACCTCGAATGCAAGGTTTGCCACCCATGATTTCTGGGTTGAATGTGATTCTTTTTAGTGGTTTCATAAAATGATTACTTTAATTCTGCTAATGAGCGAATGGCTAATACTGCATCGCTGGGCATTTTTTCTACTGCTGACATAGGAACAGTAAAAACAGCGATAGATTCACCTGCTGCATTAAACACTTCTAATATATAACCATCTTCACCACCGCTTGGATGAGTCACATAATCAATTAGCATAGCGACATCACCCTGTTTGAGGTTGTATTCTGGGAAATCACGACACAGAGCGACGTACTGATATAGTTCCAATTTCATCATCATTAGTCCTTCTTTGGTTTCAAGGTAATAAAACGAAAGCTTCCGTCATCTTTTGATTCTAGCCAAACTGTAATAACTACTAAATTTTGACCATTGACTCCTTGTAAATATCCCGCAATGGTGTAAAAAGTTCCATATTCATTAGTATTATCTTCTACGGCTTCATTTGTGGTGGCTAGCTGTCGAATAGCTGTCAATAAATCTTCTGGGTTATTTTGTGTAAATCCTGCTTGGGCTAAAAATTTTGATTTATCATCTTTGATGCGGGGAACTAAAAGATAATGGGTAAGTTTTTCTTCGGGAATGATGAGATTATCGGGACTTTTCACAATTTAGTTTTTATCTGATTATGTTTAATTGGTTAAGTTGCTATGTCCTCTGTGGTGATTTCTAGGTGTTCTACGTCGATTTCTCCTGATATAAGTTTGGGGAGGAATAAGTCACGGGTTTGGCGGAGGTTAAAGTTTTTAATTTCTAAATTACTAATTTGTTCAAATATTGGAGAAATAATTTGATGAAATAAATTCAAAATTTCTGTTCCGGGGATTAACAAATCTAAGCTTTCAACTTGTGTAGGGCTAATATTTGCCTGACTTGCAGCACCTGATGCCATTAAAGCAATACTTCGCCTTCTATCTTCCGAAGATAATAGATAAAAAAGGTATGATATTTTACACCTCTCTGGATTCGTGATGAAAATTTTTCCTGCTCTTTGATTTAACAGACAGACTTTTTTACTTTGTGAATAAACATCTACTCTGCCAACAACAGAATTAGGTTGAGTAAGATGTGACCCAGTGAGTGATATTAGCAAGTCTCCTCTTTTAATATGATATTTACTATTTAAAGATAAAAAACTTGAATCAACACACTGAATATCAGAAATATCAACTGTCCCATTACGAATATTTTTAATTTTAATAACTGGTATGCCTTCATCCTGAAAGTCTTTACTTTTGAAAGCAAAACCTGAAATTACTTTGGCTACATCACCTAATTTTCTTACCTCGCACCCTTCAGGGATTAACCCCAATTCAGAATCAAGCATTTTGGTGTGTTCATGACCAGGGAAGCGGAATTTGACAAACCACTCATGGTAGAGGGTTTGTGCCATTTCTTCTAATATTTTGATGCGTCTTGTGTTGTTTTCTATTAGGTCATCATACGCTGAGAGTATGCCAGCGATTTTCTTCTGCGTGGGGAGAGAGGGAAATGGTACTGGTAATTGTGCAAGCTCACTACCGCGAATTCCTGCTGCTGCAACCTGCATTACAAGAGATTGGACATTGGCTTTGCCCATAGGAGAAGTAAAATAATAGTAATAAAAAAGCGGTGTTGCCTTTGTAGGGTTAAGTCTTACTCTTATCAAATGTGATTCAAAAGTTGTGATTTCAGGTGTTTCTAGAACGATTGAACATTTTCCAGCACCTGCTGCAACTAAAGATTGCCTAGCAAATAGTAAATCTCCTGTTTTTAGGTTATACTTTTCTTTTTCTAACTCATTCATGGGTACAAGCTCCATAAAAGGATTTCGTATCCTGTCATAAGTAAATATTTCTCCCATGTTGACCATTTTATATCCTTTACCTCTTACTCTTTTAGGTCTATTCAACCCATTTTTAGAAGGCTCTAGATAAAGTTCAACAAACAATATTAATTTCCACTTATTCATTATTTAAATTACGTAAAATACGACAAAAATACAAAATTTTTGTAGGGTGTGTTATGCCGAAGGCTAACGCACCATCCTAGATTTTCGGTGCGTTAAAACTAAAGTTTATAACGCACCCTACCAGAACTCAAACTCGAAAATTTATTTCTCATCTGCAAACAAAAACTCTAAATCTCTATTACCACCTATACTTTTGCAGTTTTTACTATTTGTGGATGAGTAATAATACTCATGGCATGAGAAGAGGATTTCTTTAAAAACTAGTTCACTAACGCGTCGGACTAGTTATTTTTTTTACATAACTAGGTTGTTTCACACTTAATA
>NZ_JBGTFY010000282.1:0-28091 GCF_041747015.1 Nostoc sp. | reverse complement strand
TTATTGGCGCAGCAAGTGCAGGGCAGAGCTACGTAGTATTTGGTAGCAGCAACGGCTTTAGTACCAACCTTGACCTCTCCTCGTTAGACGGCAGCAACGGATTTACCCTCAACGGCAGTGCCGCAAACTTCTCAGGCGGCTCAGTCAGCAATGCCGGAGACGTTAACGGCGACAACATCGACGACCTGATTATTGGCGCAGAGGGTGCAATTTTGGGTGCAGGGCAGAGCTACGTAGTGTTTGGCAGCACTAACAGCTTTAGCGCCAGCCTCGACTTCTCATCCTTAGACGGTAGCAACGGCTTTACGATTAACGGTATTAATGGCTTTAACTCCGATGGTAACTCCGACTCCTCAGGCAGGTCAGTCAGCAGTGCTGGGGATATCAACAATGATGGCATCGCCGACTTAATTATTGGCGCACCAAATGCCATCTCTGGTGCAGGACAAAGCTACGTGGTGTTTGGTAGTAGTAGCGGCTTAGGTGTTAGCTTTAACGTCTCAGACCTGAATGGCAGCAACGGCTTTGCGATTAACGGCAATGAAACTGATTTATCAGGCTTCTCAGTCAGCAGTGCTGGAGACATCAACGGCGACAACATCGACGACGTGGTTATTGGTGGACCGGGTACAGGAAAAAGCTATGTGGTGTTTGGTAGCACTAACGGTTTTGGTGCCACCCTTGACTTCTCATCCTTAGATGGCAGCAACGGCTTTGCCATCAACGGTAATGGTACTGACTCCTTGGGCAGATCAGTTAGCAGTGCTGGGGATATCAACAATGACGGCATCGACGACTTGGTTATTGGCGCACCGCTTGCCATCTCGAATGCCGGGCAAAGTTACGTGGTGTTTGGTAGCACTAACGGTTTTGATGCCACCTTTGATGTGTCTAACCTCAACGGCAGCAACGGCTTTGCCATTAGTGGCATTAATGCTGATGACTTTTCAGGTATTTCAGTTAGCAGTGCTGGGGACTTTAACAGCGACGGCATCGGCGACCTGATTATTGGTGCACCTTTTGCTGCCTCTATTGCAGGGCAGAGCTACGTGGTCTTTGGCAGCACTAACGGTTTTGGTGGCAGCCTCGACCTCGCTAACCTTGACCCCAGTAACGGCTTTGCCATCAACGGCATTAATGCTGATGATGCCTCAGGTATTTCAGTCAGCGCTGCTGGGGATATCAACGGCGATGGGGCTGATGACTTGCTTGTGGGTGCATCTGGTGCTGACTCTGGGGCTGGACAAAGCTATGTGATCTTTGGTACTCCACAATTACAACCAGAACCACAATTGATAAACAGTGGTAATGATGTCTTTAATATCACAGGTGGCAATGATACGGTAACACTCAATGTTGCTGTCACAGGCAGCAATTCTAAGCTGGTGAATGAATTCGGTGTATATGCTGTTGATGATGCAACAGGCAACATTGACGGTATTGCACCGGGCGAAGAAGGTTACGCCAGCAAAGCTTTAGAACGAGGACAGGTGATTCTCTCAACTCTTGCCAATCCACCCAATGGGTTTAGCAACAGTCCTGCAAATACTTTATTAGAGTTGCCATCTGATAGTAACCTGAGATTTTATTTAGTCAAAAATAGTACAACGGAAAATGTGCTGAGTAATATCACACCAATCACTGACGTACTATTTTCTGACTCTTCAAATCAAAGGATTACCAGTTTAGATAACGATGCGTTCTCCTTAGCTTGGAAAGATGGTTCTGGTAATATCACTACTGATTTCCAGAATCTGGTAGTAGAAATTCAGCCTACAAATGATCCATTACCTTTGGGTACAAGTTTACAAAGTCAGCCAGGAGGAGAATTGATTGATTTACGGGATGTTGAACAAGAGGTAACAGCTGATTTTGTTGTAAACCGAGAAGCTGCATTCGACGATTTCGTCGGATTCTATAAATTAGCTGATGAGAATGGTGGTATTGATACCAACAATGATGGTCAGGCAGATATTCTTGTTGGGCAAGCTGGTTATGCCCAAGCCGCAATGGGTCAACGCGTTGCAGGAATTGACTTGTCGGTGAACAACCAAGCTACGGCAACTTATACTGGTATTTTCGAGCCTGGTTCCATCTTTGCACCATTTATTATCGTCGATGGCAGACCAGATGCCCTTTTAGATAGCAATTCCAATAATGATCCAGCAGTTTACTTCTCATTCTTGGGTGCTAATGCTGACGGGGTAGATCATATTCGTCAGCTAGGGAATAACACCTTTGGCTTTGAGGATTTAGCAGGTGGGGGTGACAATGATTTTAATGATGTTATTGTCCGAGCTAATTTGAGTATTGTCTAGGTAAGATTCAGAATCCAGAATTAAAAAGATTTGGATATCCAAGTCTTTTTAATCAATAAGAAAATCGAGAAGCCATAGCATACTTAATTTCCCAAGAATTCTGGATTCTGAACGGAGTTGGAGTTTTTCCGGCTCCGTTCCTAAAGGCCAATTGAAGCCACTTGCTTTGCTTGAGGATGGCTTAACGTACTGGTTCCTCCTGAATTCTTAGGTTCTTAAGCTAATATTCCCAATAACCGTAGGATGGGCAGTGCATATAAGCTAAAAATAAGGGTGTGAGTGAATGGTAAACAGTACCCACACTACTTTATGAGATGATGCGATGTCTACGACGGGCTACGCCTACGCAAACAATATCTATCCTTTAGCGATAATTTACTTAGTAACAGTTATCAAAAAGTCGCAATTGAATACAACCGTACTGTTGTGACTGAATATCCATCGGTACGAATAGTCGAAAAAAGTTCAACCATAAACTGTGTTATGGTTAGATATGTTGAGAAATATTTTCGGTCATGTGACTGACTATATGGCTGCCTCTCCGAATCTAAATCTCTACACCCTTTGATTCTGGAGGTGTTTTATGTCAGTTTATATTGCTAATCTACCCAGGGAACTGAAACTGATGCATCTTACTGTTAAAAAATGTGCTAAGAAGAACGGACAGTAAAGTGTGTCACAAACCCAGACAACATAAGAATACTACTTGAACTTATGCCAGCGGATATAATTACCCGTCCTGAATCCCTTACAGAAGATTGTTTCTTTACTTATGCCCTTGGAACTGATTTGCATGACACTAATTCGACAGCCCAATATTTACGTCGAATCAGGAAAGAAGATAAACCATATATTGACATAGCTGTTTCTCCCAGACCGGGCTATCGGTTTGAGGTTTGCCTTATCCCTGTTGAAGGGTTCGCTCAAGAAACAATATTAACAAAAGATGGGTTCGCCAAAGCTTTAGCGATTATTTGTGCTGTATCTAACAAAGCTAGGAAGCGTTTCCCTTCAGGAAATGGACAAGATATAGTTCGGTGTCAATTTAGCAACTTAGCTGATGCAGTCGCTGTGGCAAACAGATTGTCTGCCTTGCCCTCTGATATGTATGAAACTCTTGCCAAAATACCAAATGCGTTGTGAGATCGCGTCCGCTTAAAGATTTATTATTAGGACTGATGCGAAGACATTTTCATGATAAGTAATTAGACGGACTTGAGATAAAAATCTCAAGAGTTCGTATTTCATCTGTTGAGAAAAGACTTGTTATACAAGACTTTTAACTCTAGGGGACAATTTTCCTGTTTCTACACGATAAACCGTAATTAAAAGTGAGTTTTTTTTATGCCTATTAGTCCTTTGCGTGAAGAACCTCGTAACCAGCGAGCGCCTGTAATTCGTACAAGTAATGAGTTTATTCTCTTGGAATGGCTAAAGTCAACTGGTCGTTTAATAGAGCGTGAACATCAAGAATCTGAGTATTTAAATGAAGTAGAAGAAATATCAGAAATGATCGACCTCGATGATATCCCTTATGATCATGACGATGACGATGCTGAGATGGATTTAGAGGCATAGACCTGGCGAAGGTCATTCGCAGCTACACAAACAAAGTCCGCCTCCGCGGACTAAGAAAAAATTAAGTGTTTGTAACCGCCGATTTCACTTGAGTAACAGATAAAATAATTGTCCATTGCTGACTGTAACACCTGCGCGTTGGCTTTGCCCGCCGTAGGCATCGCCTGCTAATTTACCAGTACCTAAAAAATAATCTACTCTACCTGCACCTTTAATTGCACCTCCGGTATCTTGGTCAAGAACATAACGACTAACAATGCGCTCTGCCATTTTTCCGGTAGGATTAACAAAGGGAATAGAGGTGTGAATCAACGCTAAAGCACCAGGAGGCATGAGAGATTTATCTGTAGCAATAGAACGCTCTGCTGTTAGTGGTACGTTAATAGAACCTTGGGCTGGCTTACCGTAGTTCTCTTGAAAAAAAACAAAGCTGCGATCGCGCGGAATGTAAATACTTAATTCTTGGGGATGCTTTTGAAAATAGTCGAGAATAATTGGCATAGTCATACCTTGTAGGGGTAATTTGCGATCATTCGCTAATTCTCGCCCAATACTTTTGTAGTTATAAGCGATATTATCGGCGTAACCTATGGTTGTCTGAGTTCCATCAGTCAACTGGAGTTTGGCTGAACCTGGAATTTGAGCTAAATATGGTTCAAGGCGATCGCGAAACCAAAATAACTCTAATCCTCGCAATTTACCCTTTGCGCCTTGTAAAGCGTCTGCTCCTTCTAACTCCAGGCGTGTCGGATGAGGCTTAGTCCAGGAGTTGAAATCAGGAGGTAATCGATAAACAGGATAACGATATTCTAGTGTAGGGACGCGACTAGCTGCGTAAAGCGGTTCATAATAAGCGGTGAATAAAACAGTACCTTTGCTATCTTTTCCGACTGACTGGTAAAGAACAAATTCTCGCTCGATGGCTTGATGTAATTCTGTTGCAGAATTAGTTTTTATTAGCAATTCGCGGAATCTTTTTAAGCTTTTGAAGATGCGATCGCGCGTAATTCCTGCTACCTGATAGTTTTGATAAGCAGCCGCAGCATTCGGTGTTTGCAAGTATTCGAGACTGCGAGCGATCGCTATCAACAGTGCTTTTTTGTCTGCTATTTCTCCATAGAGAACCTCATCTAGACAAGAGGTATCACCTTGACAACAAGTAATTGGCAACCTTTGAATCAATGGTGCTTTTTGCTTTTGTGGAAGTGCATTTTTATTTTCACCAGTTAAGGAAACTGGTATATCCCACTTTTTCAAGCGACATTCTGGCGCACTGAGTTCCCGATGCGCCAAAGATTGCATCCGCACTAGCAAAATCGACAAAAATACAGGTAAGCTGATGGCAATAACTTTGTTTAGCTTTCCTAATCCAGCAAGTGTCATTTGCATCAAAATTTCAAATTTTTGAGATTATTCCACTTCGCTCAAATTCAAAAATCAAATTTATTCATTCATATTACGATAAGTGGCAACTGCTGAAGGCGATATCCGATTTAAATATCGGAAGATCCAGTACTTAAAAATGGTATCTAAAATTACTGGAAATGTGGCAATAAATAAGAAGATAAAATCTCGATTTGCTGGTAATCCCCAATGGCGCGATATACTTTCTAAGAGTACTTCCCAGCCATGAGGAGAGTGGAATCCCACAAATATATCGGTAAATAAAATAATGATAAATGCCTTGGCACTATCACTAAGTCCATAGACAATATGATCGAAGAAATCTTTTAGCACAGCAATCGAAGACTTGCTGACGACCAAAAGCCAGATAAAAGCTGCCACTGAGAAAATATCTGCAAAAACATTTTTGATAGCATTAGAACTTTCACGGCTAAATTCTTCAGCAATTACAAGAGCCTTATTTCTAATTTCAATTTCTATCTGCTCAGGTAATAGAGGAGCAGCATTACTAATGAGATTTTCAAACTTGACTTTTTCTTCAAATCTTTGTAATTTTACTAGAGCTTCTTCTTCCATTTCGGAATTTAGGAATATCTGTATTTGCTCTCTGCCTCTAAACTGATCAACAAATGGACTTACTACGAAAGCTTTTGCTATCTGATGCGTCAAAAGTGGTATTATTATTAATAATAAAATAAATCTGATAGATATTATTGTTCTTCTTTGAGTCTGACGAAAACTCTGAATTACCTCTTGTTCAGAATTCGGGTCTAATTCAACTTGTAAACGACTGAGAGTACTGAAAATAGAGCGCGGTAAAACGCCCATTGTATCAACTTTACGTTTTGACTTTGGTTTTTTATCCAAGTCTTGAATTGGTATTTTAGATGGTAATGTTTGAGTAATTGCGGAGTCAATTGGTAGACTTGAAGGCTTGACGAATAAAGCTTTGTCAGTTATTTGTTTAGATATTGTTGTGTATTTGGATATAACTTGATCGATGAAGTTTAGCTTTTCCAAAACTAAAGAAGCATTGGGATATTCTATACCTGCTTTCTGAGCAGCTTTTTGATTTTCTTCATCTAAAAACCAACGACTTGCTCTAAACTCTGTAAGCCGCATTTTGGCAATTTTTAATAGCTTATTTAGGTCTGACTCAAAATAATTCATCACACTGTTACTGTACATTGCTGAGTCAAAGTCTATTTTATTACCATTGAAATGCTTATCTTCTATTTCTTTAATCTTTAACGCTGCATCGTAAGCCTCATGTAAAGAACGTTCAGGAGTCTGTAAGTACCATCGATAAATATCAAGTAAGAAAGAATAGATTTTTTGGCTAAAAACAGAATTTTTCATTGCAGACAATCATCCAGCATTGTTTGGTGATTCTTAACCTTAAGTTAACGCACAAGGTAGACTAGCAAATCTACAAGGAGAAAGTTTATGGTTTCTCATTCGGTTTGGATTGTTGGCACTAGCCGTAGTGGTAAGACATCTCGCTTGGTAGAGCAATTTTGTAGTTGGGTACAACCTGAGAACCAGTATATTGAATCATTTTATACTAAAAAGCCAGGACGCAAAAAAAGCGGTAATGTAACCGAATTTTTAGATATTAAGCAAACAGAACCTGGAGTTTTAGTTTTAGCTGCCAATGATGATAACCGTCGGGAATTAGGAGATATAATTGTTACATCTACCTTGGGAAAATATCCGGTTCGTGCGAAGACGCCGCTAGGTTTTTTCCAGGATGAAGTTATTTTATTTTGGCCGTTGCTAATTAACTCGTTAAACCTGAAAGCACAATTTCCGGTACGATTGCGGCCAGAAACAGAGCAAGAGTTAGCAACCAAACTCTGGCGTCCTCAATTAGACGAAGAGATTTTACGTGTTGCGGGAGTGAATGAGTCTCGCTTGGTGCGTCGCATCCTAGACTTATTGCAATTAGCAGCTTACAGTGGTGTACCTTGTGAAAATATTGCCCAGATTTTGGTCAAAGGTCTGGGGGAAAATACTACAACTTTAGAGCCGGAATTGTTGGCATCTTTGCTGCTAGATTGGCGTAACTGGTGTTTAGAGAGGGGGTTACTGACTTATGGCATTATTACTGAACTTTATAGTAAATATTTGTTAAGCGATCGCAATTACCAGCAGCACCTAACTAAACGCTATCAGGCAGTACTGGCGGATGATGTAGATGATTATCCCAGCGTAGCGCGTCTTTTGTTTGAGTTGCTATTAGATCAAGGTGCAGTCGGGGCGTTTAGCTACAATCCCGACGGTGCAGTGCGATTGGGATTGGGAGCAGACCCCAACTATCTAGAAGGGTTAGCAGAGCGTTGTCGGGTAGAAATTTTAACCAGTCCGCCTGCTGAGTCCCTTGGTGAGCAACTTACTAAACAGATGGTGGAATTAGTCACAGAACCGATGGTAGTGTTGAGTTTACCTGAGATTGTCCATTCAATTCAAACCACCTCCCGCGCTCAACTATTGCGACAAACAGCAGAAGTTATTGCTAATGCCATCCAATTACAGCAAGTGCAACCAGAGCAAGTGGTGATTATTGCACCAGGTTTAGATGCGATCGCTCGTTATACTCTAGTAGAAATCCTCGTTAAACAAAATATCCAGGTAGAATCGCTTAATGACCAACGTCCTTTAATTAGTTCACCCGTCATTCGCGCATTACTCACCATGCTGGCATTAGTTTATCCCGGCTTGGGACGCTTAGTAGATCGGGATGCCGTAGCAGAAATGCTGGTTGTATTGAGCCGGAAACAACAAGTATCAGAAAACTCCTCACTTGTAACAGACGCGATTAATCGCGTCTCTACTGACATCGACCCGGTACGTGCTGGTTTGATTGCAGATTATTGCTTTGTACCCCATCCCTCACGCCCCAACTTGTTACCAGTATCATCCTTCGAGCGCTGGGATCGAATCGGCTATGCAGCGACCACAGCCTATAATAAAATATTACAGTGGTTAGAAGAGCAGCGATCGCAACAAGAACTGCGTTTAATTCCCAGCCCCATTTCCCTCTTAGACAGAGCAATTCAGCGCTTCTTGTGGAATGGTAGTAATCTCCCCTACGAACAACTAGCAGCACTGCGAGAATTATTAGAAACCGCCCAACACTACTGGGAAATTGACACCAGATTACGACAAATTGCCCCAGTTGAGACAACGCCTCACACAACTATTATTGAATTTATTCAACTACTGCGACGTGGTACAATTACCGCTAACGCTTACCCTGTGCGCCCTATTGGTGGAGTTAGAAAGGCTGTCACATTAGCAACTATATTTCAATATCGATCTAGTCGGCGATCGCACCGTTGGCATTTTTGGCTGGATGCTGGTTCACCTCTATGGGCGAAAGGTGGCGCGGCGACTTTGTTTGGTGCGCCGTTTTTCCTACGAGACAGGTTAGGCGAACCTTGGACAGCAGAAGACGAGAAATTGGCACAAGAACAAAGACTGCGAAGAATTTTGACAGATTTACTGTCTCGTGTATCCGAGAGAGTTTATTTGTGTCACAGCGATTTAGCTGTGAATGGACAAGAGCAATTAGGTCCTCTGTTACCTTTAGTAAATGCCTGTGTGACGGTTATTTCTGAGGCTACTGTTAATTGAGTGTCTTCAGACTATGAGAAACTCAGATCCCCAACTTCTTAAAAAAGTTCGGGATATTGTTGTAATATATCTGTCTGTATTGAGTAGTAATTGTCCCCTTTTTAACATTGAGATTTGGGATTGATCTTTGCAAATTTCGGGACTGTGGTTGAATTGGAACAGGAGAACGAGAAGGTACTTGATCACGTCTTAAGAGCAAAGGAATACTGAGAAGTCCCAAAATAATTACTACTCCGGTCATTATCCAAACCATTAACCTAGTTGGTCTATAGTCCCCTTGTTCAATTTGCCAGAAAACTTGGTTGTATCGCCACGCAGCTAACGCAATAGTCAAAATTCCAAAAATTACTAAAGCCAGACCCAAATTTTCCGAGTTGGATAATGGCTGTACCGGAGATTCTTGTTGAGTAATCATAATACTAAGCTGGTGCAGAAATATACCAAATCGCGCGATCGCAAAACCAAAGCCAATCAATGCAATGGAGGTGCGTAGCCAAGCCAGAAAAGTACGTTCGTTCGCTTGATGCTCCCTTTGACGGTCAATTTTTGGTATTTTATCCATGAGTATTTTTTGATGCTAAGTTTCCCTTGATGAATAGCATTGACTAATGAAAGAGCAAACAAGTCCAGCGAGGATTTTCAGAAAACCCCAAGCGATCGCTAGAATCTTTACAATAGTAAATAAGGTAAAGATGTATATCAGAGTCAAAATCAATGGCACTATTCGGATTTGGCAAAAAGGAAGTTATACCCACGCCTGACGAAGCTTTGTCAGGAAGGGCACAATCTATGTCAGTACCCGCCGCTCATTATGTCAACAAGAATCCTCTAAAACCTCCTTATCCCGATGGATTAGAGAAGGTAATTTTTGGCTTGGGCTGTTTTTGGGGTGCAGAACGCAAATTCTGGGAACTTAAAGGAGTTTACACTACCGCAGTCGGTTATGCTGCTGGGTTTACACCCAATCCCACCTATGAAGAAGTGTGTAGTGGAAGAACCGGACACAATGAAGTAGTGTTGGTTGTGTTTGATCCCCAAGTGGTTGGTTATTCTGAACTGCTCAAAGTCTTCTGGGAAAGCCACAATCCCACCCAAGGAATGCGCCAAGGTAATGATGCTGGCACACAATACCGTTCGGGAATTTATGTATATTCCGAAAGTCAAAAGCAGCTAGCAGAAGCATCGCGGTCAGCTTATCAGCAAGCTCTCAACGGTGCAGGTTATGGCAAGATTACTACAGAAATCTTGGATGCACCTGAATTTTATTACGCCGAAGCCTACCATCAGCAATACCTCGCTAAAAATCCCAACGGGTATTGTGGTTTAGGAGGGACAAATGTTTCTTGTCCCGTAGGTGTAGTTGAATCGCAAGTTAGTAGTTAGAAATGCAGTTGGTAGGGTTGGAAACTTAACGTGAGTTCGACGAACCTCTCCCTGCCTTGAACTACACAAAACCTGTCCCTCTCCAAGTCCTATCCATTACCCGGATCTTTCTTAACAAAACTACAACTTACTTAAAAATAGCTAAAAGGATTGGTAGGTATAGTTTTGCAGTGGGACAGTAATTACGGGTAGTGGATAATGGAAAAATGGGCATCCTCAGAATTGAAACACTCACGGAGAACCGCTATAACTCCTATGAGAGTTGATAAAACTACAATTTTGATAGAATCTCCGGCAACAGATGGCTGGGAACTTTAGATAAAGCTAGATTTTGTCCTTGTATTCCTAATTCATTATGAAAAGCACGAATTGTTTTCACTATATAAGCGAAAGTTGTTTGATAAGCCTCTGGTTGTTTACTTAATCCGTTTAAGGCTTGCAAATGGTTGTCTAATGCTACTTCTAGATGTTGAGAACGTATTGCTTTGTCACCATTGTAAGACTTATCTATTACTAGCTGATAGTGTGCCAGTCCCAAGTTATTGTGAGAGGCAAACAAATCAAAATTTAAAGAAGTGCTGCTAAGTGAATGAGCCAAAGCTATAGCTTCTTCGTAAGCACTGATGCATAATTGCAGATATTTTTGCCGTGCTTCTTTAGTTGTCTGAGATAAATTTGCTAGATGCCAGTAGGCAGTACCCAGATTATTTTGTGTCGCGGCACAGGCGCTAGGAACATTGGCCGGGGTGCGATATTTAAGAGCTTCGCTATAGACATCAATAGCTAGTTGTAAATTTTGGACAGGTTGTTCGTATTGTGCTAGATTCCAATAGGCAGTACCGATATTGTTTTGAATCATGCCATACTGAAGCGGTTCCTGTTCGGAATTGTAGTGTACAAATGCTTCATTGTAAGCTGCGATCGCTTTCTTTAAATGCACAATCGGTTGATTATATTGCCCTAGATGCCAGTAAGCAGTACCTAAATTGTTTTGACAAGCAGCATATTTTAATGAATCCATATCGACTGTACGGTAGTTGAGTGCTTCGCCATAAGCTACAACTGCTTGTTGCCAATTCTCAGATGGGTGAGAAAAACGAGCTAAATCACCATAAGCTGTCCCCAAATTATTTTGCACACGAGCGTAAGTTTCCGAATGTGTCTCTGGCGAAATCATCTTTAACGCCAATTGATAAAATTCTATTGCCTGCTCTATGTAAGTTTGTCCCTCTTCAGAATTGGGTGGTGTGCGGTATAGCATCCAGTAAAGCGTACCCAAGTCATTCAAGATATCCGGGAGTTGCGGTGAAGTTTCGTCATAACTAATTGCCTCCTGATAAGCAATAATTGCTACCATCAGGTTTTCTAAAGTTGACTCTCCTTGTTCAATGCGAAGGCGGTATAAAGTGCCCAGGCGATGATAAGCTTCTGCCAGTAACTCCCCTGGAGCTTGCTTTCCGTGTAATTTTTCAATTTCTAATAAAATCTCCTGCGGTTGCAAGTAATCTCCTGTATCTTGAGCAATATTTGTGTTGATTGTTGCTATTACTAGCTCCGTTAATTCGCTGCTAATATGAGACAAAGACGACAACGATTGATTATTACTGCCACTACCAGACCTAATAGTAGATTCTTGCTGTTGTGGCACATTTTTGAATAAATCGGTTGTTGATGGTGAAGCTTCTGGGATTTTGTCTACGCTATTCCCTTGCGTTTCGGCTGAAAAATCGGAACTATTCTCAAACTTTAACTCGGCAGTGGCAGTTCTCAATTCTGTTTGGGTAACTAATTCATCTAGAATCGACTGCTCAATATTCCCTAAATCCCAGCTTTTTGAACTAGAAAAACGTTCTGGATAGCCCGAATTAAGAGTTGCTGGTGTGGGTTCTCCGGCAAATACAAATATGCCAGTCCGGCAACGCCAAAACTGTGGTGCTGATTGCTTAATGGCAGATAACCAAGGACGCGGTATCCACAGCAGCAAATTAGATTCTAAAAATCGGCTGGATTCTTGTGTAGAGAAATATTGCTCGCTTAAGCGGAGATAGTGCAAAAATAAACGCTGTATCGATACTGGTTGCTTGGTTAGCTGCTCCACACCGACAATCTGAAATGCTGGTATTGGAAAAGGTTTTCCTTGGCTATCTTTTGATACTGCAAAAATTGGCGGTGGATAATTAGCTAACCATTGATTTATTTGAACTATGGGATTGGGATCGTTTAAATTCAAACGCAATGTGACTAATCGCGGATAAGCTGGAGTGCTATTTTCCTGGCCATTTGATGGCTGACATAGCACTTTTCCAACAGGATAGGCCAATATAGAATGCAAGCGTGCCGCTACTTGATTTCTCAAGTGTAAATCATCACAGACCGCTAAAAAAAGTTGACGGCGTAAGCCAAGACTTAAGGCAAGTTTTAGGCGTTGGTATACTTGCCGATTCCAAGTAAAATTATCGTTGTGTGCAGTATCATTCACGCTCATGGCGGCTAAAGAGCCAAAACACAATATGTATTAACTTTCTGGACGCATCAAAGTGAGATGAAAATCTCATAATTAAAATGATTTTTAAGTGGATGTTATGCTGCTCATGATAGATTGAGCCTTTCAGGTTTATGAGGATTAGAGTATATAATTATACTTTTATTAATAATTCAATTTTAACAAAAAATAAAAAAGCAGGCCCCTCTTAAAATCGGAACCTGAATAACTATAAAGATAAAATTTTATTAAAATATTTTATGCCCAACTGCTCTGGGAAACAAAGAAGCCGACGAAAATCACGCCGCCAACCAAAGCTGCGGCAAGTATTCCTAATATAATATAGGTTCGCTTTTGCCCTGCGGTGGGAGGTTCTGCTTGATAAATTTTTGGTTCCTGAGCAAAATTATTTAGACGACCGCCTTCTTCGTTTGTATAGGGCATGAATTAATTCCTTTATCTTAATTATCATTGATTTAATGTTACATAAGTACTAAATCAGCTTTCAAACTCCAGACAAATCGTTACATTTGGGCATTGGGCATTGGGTATTGGGCATTGGGCATTTTGAAACCTGGAGTAGTGCGGGCAGCGTTCGACTGAGCGCTCACGCCGAAGTCTTGCCCCCTACTCCCAGGATCAAGATGCTCCCACTACTTTTAAAAACTATGATTCTCAAAATAGATGTGGTTTAAACATATAAAATTTCCCCATGCCCCATGCCCTAACTAGTAATTGTCCCAGTCAGAGGAGAACTAGGACTGGCGTAATCTTTGATGGGCATCCTGCCAGCAAGGTATGCTAGACGGCCGGCGACTGTTGCTAAATTCATCGCCCGAGCCATTGCTGCTGGGTTTTGAGAAAGAGCGATTGCACTATTAATCAACAAAGCATCTGCTCCCAATTCCATTGCCTGAGCAGCTTGGGAGGGTGAACCAATACCAGCATCTACCACCACCGGCACACTGGCATTTTCGATGATGATTTGAATATTAGCAGTTGTTTTCAGCCCTTGTCCAGAACCAATTGGCGATGCCAAAGGCATTACTGTAGCACAGCCTACATCTTCTAAGCGCTTGGCTAACATCGGGTCAGCGTTGATATAGGGTAATACTGCAAAGCCTTCTTTAACTAATTGTTCTGCTGCTTGCAACGTCCCAATTGGATCTGGGAGTAAATACTTAAGGTCAGGTATTACTTCTAACTTGACAAAATTATTATCTTCCTGCCCCAACAATTTCGCCATTTCTCGCCCCAAACGCGCCACCCGAATCGCCTCTTCAGCAGTTTGACAACCTGCGGTATTGGGTAACATCCAGATTTTTGTCCAATCTAAGGCTTCAGCTAAACCTTCATGTCCAGGAGCTTTGGTTTGTACCCGGCGGACTGCTACGGTGACAATCTGGCAATCGCTGGCGGCGATACTTTGCTGCATTTCTTCAATGTTGCGATACTTACCAGTTCCCGTCATTAAGCGGGATTGGAAGGTCTTGCCAGCGATAATCAGTGGGGATTGATGGGGGGATATGGCGGGGTGATGCCCGTTGGAGAAATTGGCAGAGTGAGTCAGCATCGGGGTAGAGGTAGATGGCTTAGTGTGGAAACGGGAATAGTGGAAATCAGCAAGTAGGGGGTCAGACTTTTGTGACAAAATTAAATCGGCAATCAATGCTGCTGTTACGGGTGCAAGTAAAATCCCGTTACGGTAATGACCAGTAGCAAGGGTTAAATTTTGACAGTGGCTAGTTCCAAGGATGGGTAATTCATCGGGAGTAGCTGGGCGAAACCCCCACCAAAATTCTTGGATGGGATAATGTTTTAGTTGCGGATACAGCCGGATGGCAGCTTGTAGTAATCTTTGAATGCCTTCTGGGGTATTGTCAGGGATAAAGCCAACGTCTTCGCTTGTTGCCCCAATTATCAGGCGATCGCGTCTCGGTACGATATAAATATCTTGCCCAAACAAAACCCGTTTTAAAGGCAATTCCGGCACAAATTCCGGTATCCGCACACTCAGCATTTGTCCTTTTCTAGGGCGTACTGGTAATGGTAACAACTCATTTGACCAAGAACCGGAAGTTAAAACATAGTGCGCGGCGCGAATTACTCCAGCATTGGTTTGCACGCCAACCACTTGCCCCTGCTGCTGTAAAAATGCGTCTGCTGTAACGCCGTCTTTGAGTTCAACCCCAATAGACTCAGCCGCCGTCCACAATACGCGAGCTAGAGCCTTATTATCAACTTGTGCGTCTTCAGGATACCACCAGCCACCAACTACCTCTGCTCCCAATCCTGGCTGATATTGATGAATTGTTTCTTTGTCTAACCAGTAAGCCGGGGATGAGGGAGAAAGATCCCCTCTGCTCTTTTGCTCCCCTGCCTCCTCAAAGGTGGGTGCGAGGACACCACAGGGCCAGTAGCCAGTATTTAAGCCAGTTAGTTCTTCTAGTTTGCGCGTCCAGTCGGGATATAAAGCACGCGATCGCCAACACAATGAACGCATTGCCTCATTAGTGATGTTTTCCGCATCTGGCGCCAACATCCCCGCAGCGGCGTGGGTAGCGGCAGCCTGGAAGTCACGACAAAGCACGGTGACACTTGTCCCGCGCAATTTGAGTTCAATGGCGATCGCTAAACCAATAACGCCGCCACCAATAATTACAATCTCATTAGTCATTAGTCATTAGTCATTTATCATTAGTACATAACTAATAACTCATAACTCGTAACTAAAGACGGATCTATCCTCAGGAGTGCTGTTAGGGGATAGCTAAGGTTTAGCCCGTGCAATTAATTAATTTTACTTTTTACTCAGCACTGTTTCTGTTACCACAAAGCTCGAATTGGTTCGTTGCCTTGATTTGTATCGCTTGATGTGTTTGTTCCTGAAGTATCTGTATTGCCCTCTGTTGTACTGTCAGAAGGTGATGTTGAATCATCAGAATTTTGGGCAACACTGCTCCTGTTATCAGGTCTGGGGGCTACAATACCGCGCCTAGTTGGGTTTGTTTCAGTTGTTTCATTTCCTTCAGTTGCACTTTCATCATTCTTGCTGCCAGCACTGCTATTAACATTGATATTAGCTGGCAGGACTTGTGATTTTTTGCCACCGGGATTGTTAGCGCTTTGTACGCCCATCGGAAAGTTGATGCCTAGTAATGTACCAAGCAGAATGGCTAAACCTCCAGCCATCAAAATTAAGGGTGTCCATCTACCCATCTTGTTTTACTCCTTTTTAACCTTTTGGTGTCCACACTATTCGAGAACCTTGTCCCCAAAATCCATCAAACTTTGTCACTTTGACATCGCCTAAAACCTGAGTTTGGCAAGCTAAACGTAGGTCTGTTGTAGGAGAATGGGGAGGAAGCGATCGCCGCGCTCGGTCACGCCAATTCGCTGCTGATACTTTGCCTTCTACTTTAACTGTACAAGTACCGCAACTGCCAATGCCCCGACAGTTTATGATCTTAGTACCGTCATTGTAGAGGTGAATACTATTTTGCAGCAAAATATTTCGGAGATTGCTACCCTGTTCGCACTCAATTGTTTTACCTTGAGCTAGTACATTAGGCATTTTTAAATTGCCAAACTGGCATTTTGTTGTATATTGACACATTGCCTCGAAAGTTGTCTCGTCAGTCTCAGTTTTATGACCACAATTTCGTCACCTCAACTTTGGCTCTATGACACCACACTACGGGATGGCACTCAGCGCGAGGGGCTATCAGTATCCATAGAAGATAAGTTACGTATTGCCAAGAGACTCGATCAACTGGGAATTCCCTTCATTGAGGGCGGTTGGCCTGGTGCCAATCCTAAGGATGTACAATTTTTCTGGCAACTTCAAGAAGATCCGCTAAAACTTGCTGAAATTGTGGCTTTTTGTTCGACTCGACGCCCCAACACCACTGCCGCAACGGAACCGATGTTACAGGCTATTTTGGCTGCGGGGACTCGTTGGGTAACGATTTTTGGCAAGTCTTGGGATTTACACGTTACAACCGGACTCAAGACGACATTAGAAGAAAATTTGGCGATGATTAGCGACACGATTGAGTATCTCCGTTCTCAAGGACGTCGCATTATCTACGATGCCGAACATTGGTTTGATGGCTACAAGCACAATCCAGATTATGCTTTACAGACATTAGATGCTGCGATCGCATCTGGTGTTGAATGGCTAGTCCTGTGTGATACCAATGGCGGTACTTTACCCCACGAAATTAGCCAAATTGTTCAAGATGTCAATAGTCATTTGTCCTCGGTCATTAGTCAAGAGCCAATGACCAATGATAAAGGACAAAGGACAATTCCTAAAATTGGAATTCATACTCATAACGATTCGGAAATGGCAGTTGCTAACGCAATAGCCGCCGTTATGGCAGGGGCAACGATGGTACAGGGTACAATTAACGGTTACGGTGAACGTTGCGGTAATGCTAACCTTTGTTCGTTAATTCCCAATTTACAACTGAAGGCGGGTTACAGTTGTATCACAGAAGACCAGCTCACACAACTTACAGAAGCTAGTCGTTTTGTGAGTGAGGTGGTCAACCTCGCACCAGATGAACACGCACCTTTTGTGGGACGTTCGGCTTTTGCCCACAAGGGTGGTATTCATGTATCAGCCGTAGAACGTAATCCCCTAACTTACGAACACATTCAGCCGGAACAAGTCGGAAATTCTCGCCGCATCGTAATTTCGGAACAGTCTGGACTCAGCAATGTTTTAGCCAAAGCCCGCAGTTTTGGGATTGAACTTGATCAGCAAAAGGCAGAGGCCAAGGAAATTCTCCAGCGTCTCAAAGATTTAGAGAGTGAAGGATTTCAATTTGAAGCAGCAGAGGCGAGTTTTGTACTGTTGATGCACGAAGCTTTGGGAGGTCGTCAGAAGTTTTTTGAAGTCAAAGGTTTTCAAGTCCACTGTGACTTGATTGAGGGTAAAGAAACTAGTAACGCCCTAGCTACGGTCAAAGTCGCTGTTGAGGGGAAGAATATTTTGGAGGCGGCGGAAGGTAACGGTCCCGTTGCTGCATTGGATGCGGCTTTACGCAAGGCTTTGGTGAACTTTTATCCCCAAATAGCAAAATTTGATTTGACAGATTACAAAGTGCGGATTCTCAACGGACATACGGGCACTGCGGCGAAAACCCGTGTGTTGATAGAATCAGGCAATGGTCATGAACGCTGGACGACGGTAGGGGTTTCCACGAATATTTTGGCGGCTTCCTATCAAGCGGTGGTAGAGGGCTTGGAATACGGTTTGTTGTTGCACTCTCAAGCAGAAGCGGCTTTGAAAGCTTCTCGTTGACAAAAACCACTATGTAGTGTACTGAAATTTACGCCTCAGTCTTTTTTGTGTCGTTTTCAACCGATCGCACTAATGTTAAAAGAGGTAAAAGCAATTACTTTTACCTTTTTCCTGACTAGTGCCTAGTACTGATATGGTTAATTTAGTGGCTTCTGTGTCATTAATGCAAAAATAGCAAATCAATTGCCAATATAATACTGACAATTATCGTTACTCATATACCTAAAATGTGTAGGCGCAGCCCGCCGCAGGCATCGCTAATATTTAGGTGCAGACCTGAAAATCCCATGCTGCGACCAAAATTTGATCCTATGCAAGGTTTTAAGAGAACTTTTCCCAAGATTGGGCAACTAATTGGCTCAACCAGCGACGTTGTTGCCGATCCAGCAGTGGATCATCTGCTAGCAACTGAGCGGTTAATTCTTCCAAAGATTGACCCTGAGCGCGGACAATTTTAATGACTCCAGCGATCGCACTGGCAACTAGTTCTGCATCAATGGGCTTTTGTCGCAGGGCAACAATTTCCTGGGGACTGTCTGGAATGGGATAATTCATGGCGTGGGTTTAGAGAAATACAAAATGAATAATAAATTTGATAAACTCTTAAAATTTCTTCACTGAATCTTTACCAAACTAATAGGGTGGAGCTTACTTTACTTTGTGTCTTCATAAAATCTGTCTGAGTAAGTAGATTGATCGGATATGTCAGGATAAAGATGAGAGAAATCCTTTATTTAGAAGTTCCAACTCCAGATATAGCAACTGTGCGTAACTGGTTACAAACAGACTTTGAACCCGGAAATGGACAAAAAGTGCTTACCTCGGAAGGCTTTCGCCTCAAAATCCCCACTGCAACTACGACTGCTACCGGGGCTATTTCCGAAAACTTGCCTGCGGAACTTTCTGTATTTGTCTGGTCAGTACAACGAACTACATATCTGAAAGTGTTTCGTTGGGCAGAACAGCCCTTTCCCAAAGAGGAGCAAATTCTGCAACGGCTGACCAAGGAAATCAGAAGCCGTTTTCCGTGTCATTACCCAGAACCGCCAGCAATTGATTTATCCCAGCAATCGATTTTTGCAGCACTAGCCTCTGTTTATCCCTTGACGGTCAAATATTTTCAGAAAATGCCCAACGGGGAATATGACCTAATACGTGCCTACTGGTGGGAACAACGATGGCGCGAAGGGGTACGGAATCCGCAGCAGCCGCGTCAAGTAGTGTTTTCGCAGGAGAGCAGGACAGAAACAACCAATGCCCCATGCCCTATGCTACATGCCCAATACGACATAATTTATATCGGTGGCGCATTAGGGGCGATTCATGCAGCACTGATGGCAAAACTCGGATATAAAGTCTTGCTGGTGGAACGAATGCCCTTTGGGCGGATGAACCGAGAATGGAATATTTCCCGCGATGAGATTCAAAGCTTGGTTAATCTGGGTTTAGTCACCCCCGCTGAGTTAGAAACCATCATTGCCAGGGAATACAAAGACGGATTCAATAAGTTTTTTGATGCTAATAATCCAGCCAAACTGCGATCGCCTGTTCTCCACACACCCACAGTCCTAAATTTAGGCTTAGATTCCGAAAAATGGCTGCAAATGTGTGGGCAGAAATTGCAAGCGGCAGGCGGTGATATTTGGGATGAAACAGAATTTATCCGTGCAGATATTGATATATCACAAGTTTTTTTGAAAGTCAAGCATTTACCGAGTCAGATTGAGAAGCAAGTAAGTGGACGATTGCTAATAGATGCAATGGGTACTGCGTCCCCCATCGCTTGGCAATTAAATGGGGGTCGGGCTTTTGATAGTGTATGTCCGACAGTGGGAGCGGCAATTGAGAGCGGATTTGAGCCGGGAGTATGGGATTCCCAATATGGAGACGTTCTTTACAGTCATGGGGATATTTCGCGGGGAAGGCAGTTGATTTGGGAACTGTTTCCTGGAGCAGATGAAGAACTGACAATTTATTTATTTCATTACCACGAAGTCAATGCTGAAAATCCCGGTTCCTTGCTAGAGATGTACGAGGACTTTTTCACGATTTTGCCAGAGTATCGCAGGTGCGACATGGACAAATTGGTGTGGAAAAAGCCGACATTTGGGTATATACCGGGGCATTTTAGTGTGGGAAGTCGCGATCGCACAGTTGCCTTTGATCGATTGATTGCGATCGGTGATGCCGCATCACTCCAGTCTCCCCTCGTTTTCACCGGTTTTGGTTCCCTAGTTCGCAACTTAGAGCGCTTGACAACGTTGTTAGATACTGCTCTCAAACATGACTTGTTGAGTTTCCGCCACTTGAACCAAATTCGCGCCTACCAAAGCAACGTTTCAGTGACTTGGCTATTTTCCAAAGGGATGATGGTGCCCACAGGTAAGTTTTTACCACCGCAACGAATTAACTCCATGCTCAATACCTTTTTTGGGCTGTTAGCAGACGAACCTTTAGAGGTGGCAGATAACTTCATCAAAGATCGGTGTGATTGGTTAACCTTTAACCGCCTAGCAATCAAAGCAGCTAGTAAAAATCCTGCCTTGCTTTTATGGATTTGGGAACTGGCTGGGCCAAGGGATTTGCTCAGATGGCTTGGTAGTTATTTCAATTTCGGTCGTCATGCCCTAGTTAGTGCTTTGCTGAGTCCGTGGTTTGGGCGCTTCTTGAGTCGGATAGGTTTTTGGCTGGAACCCCGGAATCCGGGATTATGGCTGTGGCTGTTGGCGATTAATTATGCGATCGCCACAGGCAAACCGCGATCGCGCGCTCAAGTAGTAAAAATCAGCCCAGAAGCCATAATTCCCAAGTCAGAAGCAAGAATTAGTCATTAGTCATTGGGTATTGGGCAAAACAGTTCCGAGTTCCGAGTTAAGAGTGCTGAGTAAAAAAGTGAGATTCCCTACTCAGCACTCTTAACTCAGTACGGGCTAAACCTTAGCTATCCGCTAACAGCATTTTTGATGAGCATTGGGCATTAATCACTTGACTCCCAACTCCTAACTCTCAACTCAGCACTCTTCTCTTAACTCAGCACTCAGCACTCTCAACTCAGCACTCCTAACTCTTGGGGCGGAAATTTGGCAATTCCACAGATGCCAATGACTTACGCCCCTTGGGTGGACGCTGGGGATAAACCACCGGTGAAGGTGAATTGGCATCATTCGTGTTATCACCTGATAACTCTGAGGACAATTGTGAAATTTCTAACCAGTAGTCTTCACTTTCTTCAACAGGCGTGTCGGTGTGAGGTGAAGTAGAGGAAACCAGTAAGTTATCGTCTGGTGAGAGTACGGAATCTGTCGTCTCAGAAGTGGAGGTAGTTGCAGGAGAAGTAATTTCTGCTTCCAAGTGTTCCTCATCATCTTCTAGGATTGTTGTTAAAGTCTCCCAAATAGGTAGATTACTATCCACATCCGTTTTCACAACAGGCGGTGGTGATGCCGATGCAGGCTGGGAGGTGAAAAACATTTGGATTAGACTATCTAATTGCTGATCTAAATTTGATGAACCCAAAGGTGAAACAACTTCCGCTATATCTGGGGAATCGTCAATTTCTGGAGATGGTTCGGGTTGTGTTGGTATTGGCGTGTCTTTCTTAACTGTCCAGTTCCAAGAAGATGATGGCGTCGGAGTAGGTTCATTTTCTTGGAATGGGAGTGGTGCTGAGGGTTCACCCCAAGAATTATCTAGATTATCAGTCAATGATTCTGGTTCTGCTGACCAAGGTTGAATTGGCTGGACGTTAGGAAACAAAGACCGAGCTTTTCTAGAGAATCTTCCTTGTGCACTAGTTATATCTTTAGGATGTTTAGCAGTATCGTCTAGGGAGTCACAGCCGGGAACCGATGTATCTAAACATTTTTCCAAAGCTGCTTTGAATTGCAAAGTCTGGCGTTGTTGTCGCATAAGTCTAGTACGTAACTCCCGACAAGCAGTTTCTGATTGCAATAGCTGCTGAGACTGTTCGGTGTTGTTAGTGTGTAGCAACGTACATTCTCGCTCTAACTGGGCAAGGCGTTGTTGGCTAATTTGTAGCTGTGCTTTATAACTATCAATAAAAAGTTCCTGGCGTTGAACAGTTTGTACAGCAGTTTCTAATTGTTGAAATAGGGACTTTGTTTGTTCTTGAGCCGCAGCCAATTCCTGAATATGTTGGTTGAGCATCGACTCACTAACGCTGGAGCGCGTTTTCTGCCACTGCAAAACCTTTTCAGACTCAGCTAGGTTATCTTTTAGCTGCTCCACTTCTTTATACAAGTTATTGTTAGCTGCACGCAATTCTTCGTTCAATGCCAGCAGGTTCTGAAATTCCGAGTCAATGAGTGCTTGTTTGCCGCTTTCCGGCTCTGCAACCCAGTCATGCTGGGTGGTATCTTGTGAAAATTGTGTATCTTCAGCTGGCATGAGGAGTGGCAGTTTTCTAACTGCCATATTGTCATTAGGCACAACTGAGTAAAAGGGGCAACTCGCCTGCTCTGATTGTGGCGAATTAGCAGAATTTAGGGATTCGATCACAGCCCCCTTATTTGAGGTGTCAGCTTCATTCATCACTCTTGACCCACCTGCCTAAAAATATTCAGCAGTGCTGGCATTAGCATTGCTTATCAATTAACTGTGTCTAATCAGGGTTTGCTCTAGAAGCTAAGTTTAACTCTCTCCAAGCACCAACAATTAATCATCAATTGGTGTTCCCTATTTTGGATCTAGACTGATGCCGTTATAACACTATGATCCTCTGTTACGTCAAGAAGCTCCGGTGTCAGGGCTATTTCATTCTCATCTAGCCCGCCTCAGAATAAATTCTGAGTCTAATAGCACTCATTCGTCTAAAGACGACTGAGACTCATGTTATAGTCCGTTTTAACGGACTTTAGCTATAAGAAAAGGAACTTTAGTTTTGGGCGGTTTATGCCTAGTCTGAAATAGCCCTGGCTCCGGTGTACACACAAGTCTAATGCCTTTTGATCTTCTCCTATTACCTCTCTTAATCCTTCCTTGCAAAGGCTACCGTATACACACAAATCTTTTAAAGTTACTGCGTAACGTAGGGTAAATTAATTTTTGCGAGTCGATATAACTAAGGTGCGAGTCGATACAACTAAGGCGCGAGTCGATGCAACTAAGGTGCGAGTCGATACAACTAAGGTGCGAGTCGATACAACTAAGGCGCGAGTCGATGCAACTAAGGCGCAAGTCGATACAACTAAGGCGCGAGTCGATGCAACTAAGGCGCGAGTCAAAAGACTTGTATGTACACCATAGGTAAAGAAGAGGACAAGGAAGAATTTAAGCCCATATCTCGCCTCTCTAGAGATAGGGAGAGATAGAGGGGAGAGAGGAAACCCCACGAATTATAAGGAAAATGCCGAAAACCCCTGAGAGACAGGTGCGTAAGCACCGTATCTCGTACTTCAGGCAGGGGATGTTCGCACTTGCGTCTCCCCTTGGGAGAAGGCTAACAGCACCATGAAAGGGTGTTCTGACTTTTAATCTTTTTGGTGTGCTATATACTCTATTACGTTCTTTGTAGAAATATTGCCAGCAGTTGAAACAAAGTAGCTGGGTGTCCATAGAGTTGGGAGTTTAAGCAGTTCTGGAAACTCTTTTCTTAAGTGATGAGAAGCCCGTCCTTTAATCCTATTCATGATTTGGGATGGGTTGTCTGTTGGCTTCACGTTCAAAAATAAGTGAACGTGGTCAGGCATAATTTCCATTGCAATAATTCTCCACCTAAATTCAATGCAAACCTCACAGATGATTTCCTGTAATCTCTGTGCTATTGCGTCTACCAATACCTTCTTTCTGCGTTTGGGTATAAAAACGAAGTGATAGTTAAGAAGTGATATTGCATTGCTTTCATGTCTGTATTCATCTGGAGAAAAACTTCCCATTTTCTATAATTGCTGATTGTTCTTTGTATATATGTAGTGTATATTTAACTAAGCTAATCAACAACGGGAGGTGATAGTATTTGCTAACAAATTACGCCTACAAGCTGCGCCCCAACGTCACTCAGTCGGATAAATTGGACGGATGGCTAGATATGCTTCGCTCTACCTACAACTGGAGTTTAGCTGACAGAATAGCCCAATATAATCAGCAATTTATTCAGGGAGACTACTGTGATATCAGAACTAGGGGAGAAGCTTGTCCACTCACTTGTTTTGTGAGCAAGAATGGTGCAAGTGGCGAACCCTGGAAGGATGCCAAACATAACTTGGATGGGAAACTTAAAAACCCACGACGCAGTGCTGGAGATATCCAAGTAACGGCATTGCCAGAGTTAAAGAAAGCTAGACCTTGGTTTGGTCAAATTGACTCTACAGTGCTACAGCAAAATGTCAAACGTCTTGATGCTGCATACAAAAACTTCTTTGTTCGCGTAGCGTCTCCCTTTCCTGCGGAACGCTACGCGAACGAGAAGGTCGCGGCTTTCCTCAGTTCAAAAACCGCAGTAACTTTACGTCTTTCACTTACCAGATGGGCGTGAAAGTTCAGGATAGTAAAATCTATCTTCCTAAACTAGGGTGGATGGGTTTTTTCAATTCCCGCTTGATACCAGATGGATTTACCATCAAAGCTGCAACAATTCGCAAGCGTCAAGATGGTTGGTACGTCTCGATTAGGATTGAAGATAAAAGCATTCCAGATTACCTATCAAAACCATTAAATGAAGTTGATTCTATCCTTGGTTGCGACTTAGGGATAACAAAACTTGTCCATCTCTCCGACAGACATCAAATTGATAATCCTAAGTTTTCAACCAACAAGAAATCCTTACGCACTCTGAAAATTAGACAGAGAAGAGTTAGCAGAAAAATCAAGGGTAGTAAAAATCGCAAAAAGGCAGCTAGGAAGTTAGGGCGTTTTCACAAAAAGATTACGGATAAACGAGTCGCTTACCAGTGGGATATCGCTAACAAGATAGTATCTAGAAAGGTTGATGCTATTGCGTTAGAGGATTTAAATATCAGGACAATGTTGAAGCGTTGTAGGGTAAAAACTGATGAAAGTACTGGTAGGTTCTTAAAGAACGGACAATCGAGAAAGAAAGGTTTGAACCGTGCTATCTCTGATGCAAGTTGGGGTGAGTTGATTTTAAAGATTGAGTATCTCGCTGCAAAGCTTGGAAAAGTCGTAATTAAAATTAACCCTAGACACTCATCCCAAGAATGCAGAAAATGTGGACATATTGATAAGTCTAATCGTGATGGTGAGAAGTTCATTTGTACAGAATGCGGACATCACGAACACGCCGATATCGGTGCTGCAAAAACTATCAGAGATAGAGCTTTTAAAATAGTACGGGGGGACTCCCCGGAACTTGCTGCTGTAAGCAGCTAAACGCCCAAAAGGTGAGCCAGTGCGGTCTTGGGGTTTCCCCAAGACCGCACTGGCGGTATCACCACGCTCGTTTGAGCCTTCGTGGTGAGTTTGGGAACCTGTGCAAGCAGGATATTAAGGCTGTGAGGTCTTAAGAATCTCCGCACCTTCAGGTCGGAGAGTGTCAATCTCTTAAGGTAGCCACCGGGGACGAAACCCGGCTAAGGGGAGTTGTTCTGGTCTAATTTCAACAGTCGCAGCATCGGCAATGGGCAACAGAGGCATTAACCATAGGCTACTGGTAGCGATCGCATCTCCCTCATCAGTTTTCAAAGTGTTTGTGGGTAATGATGCTGTCGGTTTTGTCTCTGGTACTACTTGGTCAAATAACAAACCCAAACCGTCGGCAGATAAACTCATTTGCACATTCCGCTGATCGGGAGGCAATACTAGCAATGGCTTCTGTTGCCCGGTTTTTAGGTCAATTGCCACTACATAAGGCTGTTCTATGTATTGTTCCTTGGATACTAGCTGTGTCAGCAAGCAATAGAGCGTGGGTGAGGCGATGTCAAATTGGCAGCTGAGAATTGAGCCTGTTGTTTTTAATAGTTGTTTCTGCACACCTTGGTTTGTCACTAAGAACAAATCTCGCGTGTAATCTGTATTAAATCTTACCATTGCTGCTTGAGAGCCATCTTTAGAGAAAGCCTGTACCAAACCAAACTGCGGCAGAAAATCTAGGGGTTTATTGGCATCACCTTGCAGTGGTAAGATTGCTGCTCCCTGTCCTTGGGCAACTGCTACGGCTTGACTATCTGGTGTGATCATAAAGTCTCCCCCCGGTTGGCTTTCCAGACGTTTGAGGGCGGGTTTTTCTGCTGAACCGTCACTAGTTGCTGACATAAACCATAGCCCAAAGTCGCCGGGATTGGCTTTGTTTCCCCGTTGGATGACAATAGTTTGCCCATCGGGTGATAGGTCAAATTTCAGATTTTGATAATCTTTGCTATCTAAAATCAGGTCAACTTTGCCTGCTGGCTCTGCTTCTTCTCCAGATTTACCAGAAACGCCTGTTGTCACTGTGTACAGTTGAGCGGAAAGTAAGTCTTCGTTTTTAGTGGTGCGAGCCGAAAATAAAATTTTCTCCCCATCAGGAAATGACTCAAAGTCCATTGCTATCAGGTCTTTGGGGGTAAGTATCTTTTTTTGCTCCTGACTCAAGTTGTAAAGAACTAACCGTCCCTGTTCTTGTTGATCGGTTCCGATGTAAAGGATGACGCGATCGCGTGTGCGGAAGCTACCTACAAAGGGCTGTATCACCCGATTTTTGCCTTCTTGCTGGGCAAACTTATCTTTTGCTTGCTGCAACTGCACTTTATAATTCGTGCCGTAGGGTGCTGGTGTCAATAGTGTATAAACCATCCGCCGTCCAGCCCAACTGAATTTACCTGCTAGGGGTGGATCAATTTTCAAGTTATCCTCAACGCTTTTGATGTCCATTGGACGGCTGAAGGTGAGGGTGAAGGAGTTATCTTCTGATCCGATTTGTTGATTTTGCCAAGTAAATTCCCGGACACGAGCCGTCACCACATCGCCTTGCAATATGATTAACCCAATCAGCACACTCAGCAGTAGTATTAGGGCGATCGCTATCCGATCCAGTGGTTGGATAAATGCTTTAGATTTAATCATTGGTTATTGGGCATTGGGCATTAACAAATGACAAAGGACAAAGGACAAATGACTAATAGCTATAAGGATTCTGCGGTTGAGGAATCTTTTTGAGAGATGTAGCGGCAACAGTAAGTTGGCGTTTTCCGGCAAAATTTTCTGTAACCATTTGTCCTTCGACTTCCAGCCAGGTATCAGGGGAGTAACGCTCTTGATTATTTTGTAATTTGATGGGCAATCCCACAGGGTAAGCATCTGCTGCACAGCAAGTTAAGACAAATCGTGCTAAAAACAAATATTCTTTTCCTATATCAGGCGGGTGAATGACAAATCCCTGTACTTTAACTTTTTGTCCTGTATATGAATCTGGTTCTGGATAGACATTGACGGTGCGTACCCAGTCTACAAGCGATCGCTCTTCTGGGCGAACAGTAGCCCGAAAGGCTTGGGGTTTGACGCGTGTGCTTCCCAATAAATCAGCCGTCACACCCCTTTGCAGTGCTTTGTCACTAGCAAAAACTTGCGGTGTAATCATAAAACCGAGAATCGCTGTAGTCAACAATAAAGCACTGCCCCAACCAGGGGGAAATAAACTAATATGCTGGGTATTTGGCGTCACATCACGGCGACGCCGTTGCCAAAGTTCCTGCATCTTGAACAAACCAATAATGATGAAGCTGATACCAGCCACAATCACCAACCCAAAGTAATTTGGGTGAATCAACAGGTTGAGCTTGTTAGTTAGCCAATATCTCAACATCAAAATGCCCCAAGCTGTAATTGCTAGAGCATCCAGCCAAGGGAGTAACAGATTTGGGATTTTAGATTTGGGATTTTTAGTCATTAGTCATTAGTCATTGGTCATTAGTCATTAGTCATTAGTCATTAGTCTATTAATCCTTAACAAAGGACAAAGGATAAATGACAAATGACTAGTTTTTTAAAAGACGTGCAAATTCAGAAAAAGAGTGAACACAAATGT
>NZ_JBGTFY010000281.1:0-30357 GCF_041747015.1 Nostoc sp. | reverse complement strand
TTGTTTGAAAAGTGTCAGCTTGAGCCTTAAATGCAACTTAGAGAAGTGATCGCAAGTCCCATAACTCTCATTATCTCGTTTAACTTCTCGATAGCCAGAGTAGTCAAACATACGTTGGATGACTTTTCAAACATCCTCTTAGAGGATGCAATGCAGTGTCCTCTTTCTACCCCCTACCTCAGTGTTAAAACTAGTGCATCTTTCGAGACGATTTTTCACGAAAAACTTGATATCAGCGTCTAATGCATCACTAGATAGCACGATGCGATCGCATCTCTTTAGCGAAGGCTCAAATTATGTAGGAGTAATAATGCAAACTTCTAAGTATGAACTATGACGACTCAAGCACGATCTCCAGCCTTACTCACTCAGCAGAGTTCTCTGTTGATTCTGTTGTGGTTTGAATAAAATTATGAAAATTGCTGGAGTTTGGCATATCTAGGAAAATGATTTCATTAACAATTACATCATTTCGTTGTATGGGCGAGTACGAAACTCATTAAACTATCTATGATGCGATCGCGTGACAATGACATCATTTCTTTCCCATATAGTATTTCCTGCACCATCACATAGGATACCATTGAGCCAAAAAAAATTTGGGCTGTGGCTTCTGGATCAGTAATGCCTAATTCTGGGTGAGAGGCAAAATACTGACTCAGTAATTGCAGTCCACGCTGAATCACGGTTTTAGTATATAGTTTTGCTAATTCTGGAAAGCGTTGCGACTCAGTGATAATCAAGCGGAATAGTGCTAAATATTCAGGATTTTCAGCAACTTTTGTTAGATAGGTTTCAGCAATTTCACGTAATAAAATCGCTGGCTCACCATGTAAATCTTGTCCCCAAAAAATATCCCGAAAGCTACCAATTGTCACCCTTTCGATCAACGCCTTAAATAGTCCTTCTTTATCTTGAAAGTGACTGTATATAGTCTGCTTAGATACTCCAGCTTCCGCGCTTACTCGATCCATACTAGTTCCAGCGTAACCATCCCTCAAGAATACCTGCATGGCTCCTTGCAAAATTTGCTCTTGTTTTGGAGTAATCGCTTTTAAACGAAATAAAGTTTCAGGTTGGGAACCAGAGGTTTTGGGCATAGACGTAAATTTTTTGGTATATCTCTGTAATATCATACTATACAGTCTAGTATGATAGTCCAAGTAAGTATTTAATGATAAAAATATAGGGTAGCACCATGTCTCAGACTGCCTCGACATCTCCAGAAGGGATTATAAATGTTCCAGCACCACGATCTAAGCAGGGACGGAAGAAAACGATTTTTTTGTTGTTAGGTTTGCTGGTTATAGGAGGTAGCATTACTTATTTTCTTTGGCACAATCAACACCAAATACCAGCGAATGTGTTGAAAGTGAGTGGAAGAATTGAAGGTTACGAAACTGATATTGGGGTGAAGCGTTCGGGAAGAATTGTTGCAATTGCAGTGCGGGAAGGGGCAGCAGTCAAGAAGGGGGAAGAATTAATCCAGTTGGATGACACTAACAACCAAATCCTCCAAGAACAACTGCGGGGTGCTGAGGCTATGGTTGCATCTGCCCAATCTGATGAACAGCAAGCAATTTCCGATGCGACTCAAGTAGAAAGTGCAATAGATGAAATTGATAGCCAAATTAGGGAAGCAAAACTTAATTTTCACCAATCCCAAGGAGATACCGAAGGAAGAATTCAACAGGCAAAGTCTAATGTAGCGGCAGCCAAGGCACAATTATTACAAGCACAGGCACAGACAAAGCAAGCAGAGGCAGAAGTAAAATTAGCGAAAATTAATCGCGATCGCTATGCCCAACTAGTCAAAGAAGGCGCTGTTAATCAACAACAATTTGACCAAGCACAGACTACTTTTGATACAGCAGTAGCCACAATAGAAGCTCGAAAAGCATCAGTAAATGCCGAACAGGAACAATTACGTGCTGCTGTCGGAGCCTTAACCCAAGCTAAAACCACAAGTTTCAATCCAGAGATTCGCAATGCCCAAACAGAAGCTTTAAAAAGAAAAAAAGACCAGAGTTTTGCTCAACTTAAATCCGCTCAAGCCAAGGTAAAATCGGCTCAGGCGAAAGTAAGAGATGCCAAGTCATCAAAACAGCAAATTCTCACCCAAATAGAAGACTCGAAAAAAGATTTAAATGTTACCAGTCCTTTAGATGGTGTAGTAACTGCCCGGAGTGCAGAACCAGGTGCAGTAGTCAGCAGTGAAACCAAGATTTTGACAATAGTTGACCCCAAGACAGTATATTTGCGAGGTTTTATTCCCGAAGGCGATATTGGAAAAGTGCGTTTAGGACAAACAACTAAAATCTTTCTTGATTCTGCGCCGGAAAAACCTCTCATGGGCAAAGTGATTTCTGTCGATCCTCAAGCCTCTTTTACCCCAGAAAATATCTACTTCCAAAAAGATCGGGTAAAACAAGTAGTAGGCGTGCGGATTCAGTTAGAAAACCCTCCTGGCTGCTTTAACCCAAAAAATCCCTACTCTGGTTCAGATTTGCCCTGTGCAAAAATTGGAATGCCAGCAGATGCAGAATTGATGTTGCAGGATAAGGAGGTAAACAAATGAAATTATCAACTTCCAACCCACTGCAATTATCTAGTCACTCAACCACTGCGATTAAAGTTAGTAATTTACATAAACATTACGGAAAACTAGTTGCTGTCCAAGGAATTGATTTTACTGTCAATCAGGGTGAAATGTTTGGGTTAATTGGCCCTGACGGTGCGGGTAAAACCACTACCTTTCACATCTTAGGTGGGGTGATGGAGGCGACGGCGGGAGAAGTGCAAGTATTTGGTCAGCTAGCAAGGGACGCACGTTTAAGGACGGGGTATCTCACACAACAGTTTTCCTTGTATTTGGATCTCAGCATTGACGAAAACTTGCGTTATGCGGCGGGATTACGCCAAGTCAGCGATGATTTATTACGGGAACGCCGTCAGAAATACTTAAAATTAATGAGTTTAGAAAGGTTTGGCGATCGCTTGGCGGGTCAACTTTCCGGGGGGATGAAACAAAAGCTGGCGCTGTGTTGTGCCTTGGTTTCCCAACCCGACGTGCTGTTACTAGATGAACCGACTACAGGGGTAGATCCAGTTTCCCGGCGGGAATTTTGGGATGTATTAGCAGAACTTTCCGCCGACGGGATGACAATTGTTGTCGCCACACCCTATTTAGATGAAGCTGAACGGTGCGATCGCGTCGCACTGATGTATAGCGGTCAAATTCACGAAATTGGTACGCCGGCAGCATTACGCGACAATTTAGGTTTATATCGCTTAGAAGTCAGAACCGCAAATTTAGAGATAGCCGAGAAACTTCTCTTACAGAATGTGCAGACAAATATAGTCGATGTGCAGACATTTGGCGATCGCTTGGATGTTCTAGTTCAAGATGTGAATCTCGGCGAAACCCAGGTAAATCAACTACTGCAACAGTATCACCCCAAAATTGAACGTGGCGAACCCACCTTAGAAAACGTCTTTGTCACCCGTCTGCGACAACAAGGTTCAGCGCCGGCATTTTTGGACTTTCCTCGTTCGCATCGAGGAAATAGGGAACAATTCAAACCTCAAAATTCTTCCGATCAAATCGCTATTTCTGCCCACAATCTTAACCGTGTATTTGGTAACTTCCAAGCAGTCAAAAACGTTAATGTCGAAGTCCGCTATGGCGAAATATTCGGGCTTTTAGGTGCGAATGGAGCCGGAAAAACCACTACCATCAAAATGCTGTGTGGATTACTCCCAGCTAGTGGCGGTGAAATTTCCCTTGGTGGTGAAACAGGAAATCTGCGTAGTCGTGACTTACGACGACGCATTGGTTATATGAGTCAGAAATTTACTCTTTACGACGATTTAACAATTCTGCAAAACCTAGAGTTTTATAGCGGTATTTACAGCGTACCCCGCAAACTTAGGCGAGAAAAGATTGATTGGGTAATTGCTACCTGTGGCTTAGAAGGACAAGAACAGATGCTTACCGGACAATTACCGGGTGGTTGGAAGCAGCGAGTAGCTTTTGGCGCTTCTGTGATGCACGAACCAGATATTTTATTTCTGGATGAACCGACATCTGGGGTAGATCCTTTAGCCCGTCGTCAGTTTTGGAAGCTAATTAATGACTTTGCTCGCAATGGTACAGCTATTTTGGTGACAACGCACTACTTAGAAGAAGCTGAACAATGTAACCGCATGAGTTTTATGGTAGCCGGAGAAATCGCCGCCGAAGGTTCGCCTAGTTCTATCAAAGCTTCTCAGCCAGGACAACTTATAGAGATTATTGTCAACCAAAATCAAACCGCCTCCAACATCCTTAAACAACGTCTTGATTCGTGGCGGGTTTCTATTTTTGCCAATAGTTTACACGTTGTTCTTGATGAACCGGAAAAAGAAATTCCCGAAATAACTCAGCTTTTAAAATCAGCACACCTTAATGTTGAATCTCTGCGTCCCATTCCGTTTTCTTTGGAAGATGCTTTTATTGGTATAGTTCAACGTGCATGAGGGGGCTACATTTTTTATCTCACGCCCAGACGCAGAGAGAAATTAAGAATGTATACAGCACTTCCGGCTATTATGCAATACAGTTTTTATCCCTGCCTCTCTCCTATCATCACTTTCAGCTATGAGGATGTACCTCATAGCTGCCGGAAGTGCTGTATGTGAACACTGCTGTAAAGAAATTCTGGCTTTAATGAAAACTGAGAATCACCAATGAAAAGAATTTTTTCTCAATGTATTAAGGAAATAGCACAATTTCGGCGCGATCGCTTAACTTTAGGTTTAGCATTTTTATTGCCGTTTTTGACTCTAATGATTTTTGGGTTTGCGATTCGTTTAGAGAGTAAAGATATTCCCCTAATTGTCCAGGATTTTGACCGGACAAACCTGAGCAGAAGCTATATTGAGCGGTTGTATTCCACTAATCAATTTGTACCTAGACAATGGTCAGGTAATGATCCGGCACAGGATGCAATTGATCAGAGTATTGCTAAAGCCGCAGTAATTATTCCTCCCCAATTCAGTCGAGATATTCAAGCTGGTAGAAATGCAAAGGTGCAAGTATTAATCGATGCCACAGATGTTAACAATGCACGTGTAATTAGAGGGAGCATTCAAAGAGTAACTAATTTCTTTATGCAAGACCAAGGACTAATATCAGATACAAGTATTATTACACCACATATCCGTTTGTGGTTTAACCCTGGTAGATTGGAGTCGCTGTACATTGTGCCGGGAAGTTATGGGGTAGTGTTGTGGATTTTTCCCTCATTGCTAACAGCGATCGCAATGGTGCGCGAAAAAGAAAAAGGTACAATTTTACAAGTTTATGCTTCTAGCATTAGTGCCACTGAACTGTTACTTGGAAAAGGACTAGCTTACCTGCTAATTGCGATTACCGAAGCTTTAATAGTCATAGGATTAGGGTCAATAATTTTTCATATCGGCGTAATTAGTAACCCCATTACTTTATTACTAGGAACTCTACTATTTTTGATGGATAGTGTTTCCTTTGGTTTACTTATAGGTGTACGCACCGATAACCAAAATTCCGCAGTCCAAATTGTTTCTCTTGTCGGCTTTATTACATCTTTATTGCTATCTGGTTTTATTTATCCTCTCAGTAATATTCCTTTTCCCCTGTCACTAACACCTAATATATTTCCTGCTCGTTATTACATTGATGTCACCCGTGATGCTTTTGTGCGTGGTATAGGATGGACAGGAGTTTGGTTTGACTTACTGATGCTTGCAGTTCTGGGATTGGTATTTTTCAATGTAGCACGTCGGCTTTTAAGTCGGATGCAAATTAGTCAATAGTCATTTGTCATTTGTAGTTAGTCATCAGCCATTAAACATATATGAAAATTTTGCGATTATTTGATAGTCCATTTTGGTCATTAGTTCGTAAAGAAATTAATCAAATTCTCCGAAACAGGCAATTGATTGTTTTATTAATTGTCCCACCAACAGTACAATTATTGCTTTACGGATTTGCACTTAACCCGGATGTCCATAATTTACGGCTGGGTGTAATTGACTATGCCAATATCTCCGCCAGTCGGGAATTAGTTTCAGCAATGACATCCAATCACACTTTTAACTTAGAATCTGTACCAACCAGTGAAAAAGATTTAAGCCGCCAAGTAGAAGAAGGTAAGCTAGATGTAGGGGTAATAATTCCACCAGATTTTCCTCGCCAACTAGCTAATAAATCAGCAGAAATTCAAATATTTGTCGATGGAGTAAATGCAAATACGGCGGGGATTGCTGCTAACTATATTAATCAGATTATTCAACAATATAATCTCAGCTTGGTACAGAATAAAGTCAGTATACCAGTTTCGACAGAAGTCGTTTTTCTTTACAATCCCGGACTCACAAGTAGTTGGTTTTTCGTACCAGGGGTTATGGGTTTAGTCCTGACACTAATCGGCACATTAGTATCAGCAGTAACTGTTGTGCGCGAGAAAGATACAGGAACTTTAGAGCAATTATTAATGACTCCCTCTAGTAATTGGGAAATTTTATTAGCTAAAATTGTCCCGTTAGCATTCTTGCTTATGGGAGATGTGCTACTAGCTTTAACTTTGGGAACAATTGTATTTAGCCTACCATTTCGTGGTAGCTTCCTACTATTTATTGCCTTGTCAAGTATATATGTCTTTGTGGGGATTAGTTTGGGTATTATGTTGGCAACTATTTGTGGTTCTCAACAACAAGTGTTACTCACATCGTTCTTTATAAATTTACCAATGATCCAAACTTCTGGAGCAATATCTCCGATTGAAGCTATGCCTCCTTTATTTCAATTTATCTCTTTATTTAATCCACTTCGTCATTACATCACTATTGTTAGAGGTATTTTACTCAAAGGAGTTGGTTTAGATGTGCTGTGGTTAAATGTGTTAGCATTGATTTGTTTTGCTGTTGTTCTATTAACTATTAGTATTAACAAGTTTCGGAGTCAGCTAAGTTAAACAATAGCTGATGAAAAGTTTTCAAGATTTTGTCTC
This sequence comes from Nostoc sp., assembly GCF_041747015.1. Lineage (GTDB taxonomy): Bacteria > Cyanobacteriota > Cyanobacteriia > Cyanobacteriales > Nostocaceae > Nostoc. The sequence continues at coordinate 23,326 of NZ_JBGTFY010000281.1, read as the reverse complement.
GTATTTAGTACGTCTGTTGAAGCACCCAATCCCTGGGTAAGCTCTAAAATGACAAGCAGAAGGCGAGCCGCTATGAATGATCAGTATATGCCTTCTGTGTTGGCCGCATCTCTCCCAAATTCAATACTCTCCTAGAATCCCACTGTCAATAGGCTTTGAGACGCGCTAACCCTGCTCTCCCTTCGGGAGAAGGGGAGACGCTAAAAGCGATAGCGCAGCGTTAGCGAGTCCGCGTACTCTTACAGAGAAGCAAGCTACGCTTTTAGCGTCTGTCTGCGACACGCTGCGCGAACGTAGAGAGCGTCTGGGGGTTTCCCCCATGAGCGACTGGCGTGGACTAAGGGGGATCATTAAAGACTGTGTACCTTAACCGAACCGTATTGAGTTCACTCTTTAAATTAGAGAAGTGAGCTATTGAAAATTCGCAAGTTCGCAAAAAATGCTGTTGTTAAAGATATCTGATATGGGCGATCGCTTGAAAAATTTCTATATTTTCTATATTTGCAGATATATATCAAACTAAACGCTCTAAAAATTTATATTTCTGGAAAACTATATCCAAGTTTAAATGTAAATTTATACCTTGTATTATTTTAAGAAAAGCTTCATAATTGACTTGAAAAGCGCATATTCATCAAGGAATAAATAATACTTAGATAGAAGAAGATTGCACATATTTTTTGGTTGATCACGCAAACATATCTGATATAGTCTCAAGCTAACTCATGTCGGAGTTCGACTAATCTAATGCTACAAGGATGGATTCAAATTGTATTAACGCTACTAATTGTAGTAGCGATTACTCCGTTTTTTGGGCGCTACATGGCGCGTGTCTATTTAGAGCAAAGTACTTTTCTTGACCCGATTTTGAACCCGGTTGAGCGATCGCTTTACTCTTTGGTAGGCGTTCAAACCAAAGAAAACATGACCGGCTGGCAGTATGGGCGGGCAATCCTCTACAGCAACGTAGTAATGGGGTTGCTGATTTTCTTGATCATTATGAATCAGGGATGGTTGCCCCTCAACCCCACGGGGATAAATGCCCCAACTTGGGACACAGCACTGCATACTACCATTTCCTTTATTACTAATACCAACCAGCAGCACTATTCTGGTGAAACCTACATGAGCTATGCCAGCCAAATGTGGGGACTTGGTTATCATATGTTCACCTCATCTGCGACTGGTTTGGCGGTGGGGATTGCTTTTATTCGGGGCTTGACTGGTAGACCGTTGGGCAACTTTTATGTAGACTTAATTCGCTCAATTACCCGAATTTTGCTGCCTATTTCTATTGTGGGAGCGATCGCCTTGATGGCATCTGGCGTTCCCGAAACACTCTCCGGTGCAGTTGTATTCCCTACCCTAGAAGATCCGAATATTAGTCAAGCGATCGCTCGTGGTCCCGTTGCCCACTATGAAATCATCAAGCAATTAGGAGAGAACGGCGGCGGCTTTTTTGCCATCAACTCGGCACACCCCTTTGAAAATCCCAGCGGATTTTCTAACTTGATTCAGATTGTGGCTATGCTTTCGATTCCCACTTCTCTGATCTACACTTACGGCTTGTTTGCGAACAACACTAAACAAGCTTGGTTAGTTTATGGCATGGTTAGTGGGCTTTACATAGTATTCATTATCGTCACCGCTATTGGAGAATACAACGGCAATCCGGCTGTGAATGCATTGCTAGGCAGTCAGCAAGCGAATTTAGAGGGTAAAGAAGTCCGTTTTGGTTGGGCGCAATCTGTGCTATTTGCGGTAAGTACAACTGGCACTATGTGCGGTGCAGTCAACAGTTTACACGACTCCTTCATGCCCAATGGCGGTTTTATCACCCTTTCCAATATGTTCCTGCAAATTATCTGGGGTGGACAGGGTACAGGAACCGCTTACTTATTTGCTTACTTGATTCTGGCAGTGTTCGCTACAGGGTTGATGGTGGGACGTACACCAGAATTTCTCGGACGCAAGATTGAGAAACGTGAAGTCGTGCTTGCTAGTTTCTTGCTTTTGATGGTTCACCCGATCGCTATTATGATTCCCGCAGCTATCACCCTAGCATTTGCTGACCAACTCTCAGGAATTAGCAATCCCGGTTTCCACGGCTTTGCTCAAGTCATTTATGAATATGCCTCAGCTGCTGCTAACAACGGTTCTGGGTTTGAAGGTTTAGGCGATTCACAACCATCTCCAATAGCGATGTCTGCGACGGGCGCAAAAACCACTGCAACTGCCCTGTGGTGGAATCTAAGTGCCTGCTTCAGTTTACTAGCTGGACGCTATATTCCAATTTTGGGTTTGCTGTTTTTAGCCGATAGTATGTCTCGTAAGCAAGCTGTTCCCTACACAACTGGTACATTGCGAACCGATACTGGATTATTTATCGGCGTTACCGCAGGCGTGATTTTAATCTTGGGCGCACTCACATTCTTCCCAGTGCTGGCATTAGGCCCCATTGGTGAAGCTTTTTTTATCGCCAAAGGTATCGGCTAAAGAGTAGGGGAGAGTTAAAAGTTAAAGAATTATGTTCAAAGCCTCATTAACGGAGATCAAAGCCTCATTCATCCACCTCATCTCCCCACTTCACTAGCCCAATGCCCAATGCCCAATGCCCAATGCCCAAAATTTAATCTATGCCAACTACTACAGATTCTCCTTCGCCCCGTACTCCATCTGGAACTCGTGACTCACGTAGACACACCCCCAAGGCAGATATGCGGGGACTTTATCAAAGAGCAATTCGTGAATCATTTCTCAAGCTCGATCCCCGAATCACTGTCAGAAATCCAGTCATGTTCGTTGTTTGGGTAGGGACAATTGTCACCTTCCTTGTCACCCTGAACCCAAATCTCTTTGGCACAGTCCAGGCAGATGTCAACCAACAACGCCTATTAAACGGGTTGATTACCTTTATTCTCTTTTTTACCCTCGTTTTTGCAAACTTTGCCGAAGCTGTAGCTGAAGGACGCGGTAAAGCCCAAGCTGATTCACTACGCTCGACGCGATCAGACACGATCGCTAACAAAGTCCTCCCCGATGGTTCCATACAACAAGTCAATTCCACAGAACTGCGGCGGGGCGATTTGGTAAAAGTGATTGCAAATAATATGATTCCCGCCGACGGGGATGTAATTAAAGGCATTGGCTCGGTGGATGAGTCGGCGATTACTGGCGAATCTGCCCCTGTACTGAAGCAACCAGGTACAGATATTGCCAGTTCGGTAACAGGAGGTACACGCCTACTGTCAGATGAGTTGACAATTCGCATTAGTGCTGATCCCGGTCAAGGCTTTATTGATCGGATGATTTCCCTGGTAGAAGGAGCAGAACGTAGTAAAACGCCCAACGAGATTGCTTTAACAGTATTGTTGGCAGTGTTAACACAGGTATTCTTGATTGTGGTGGCAACTATGCCTCCCTTTGTGGACTACATCGCCAACTTTATCAGCACGGCCTTTGGAGTTGAGGCGGAAAACAGTTTGCGTGCGGGTGCTAGCGTTGCCATCCTCATATCGCTACTGGTAGCTTTAATTCCCACAACTATCGGTGGTTTGCTCAGTGCGATCGGCATCGCTGGGATGGATAGAGTTGCTCAGTTTAACGTCATTGCTACCTCTGGTCGAGCAGTAGAAGCCTGTGGTGACATCAATACCTTAGTGCTAGATAAGACTGGTACTATTACCTTGGGTAATCGGATGGCTGATGAGTTTATTCCCCTGAATAATCACTCAGTAAAAGATGTAGCACAAGTCTCCCTAGCTGCTAGTGTGTTTGATGAGACGCCAGAGGGCAAGTCAATAGTACTTTTAGCAGAAAAGTCCCAAGCTGCGGTAGACTTCAATATTGATAAAGCCGAAGGTGTGGAATTTTCAGCAAAAACCCGGATGAGCGGCACGAATCTACCCGATGGCAAACAATTTCGCAAAGGAGCGGTAGAGGCGATTAAGGGATTTGTCCGTTCCCGTAGTGGCTCCGTTCCTGATGATATAGATGCAGCTTATGAGCGAGTTTCCCGGTTAGGCGGTACGCCCTTAGCTGTCTGCCAAGATAATGAAATTTATGGTGTCATCTACCTCAAAGATATTGTCAAACCTGGACTAAAAGAACGATTTGACCAACTGCGCCGCATGGGTGTTAAGACTATCATGCTCACAGGTGACAACCGAATTACCGCTGAGGTGATTGCTCAGGAGGCTGGGGTTGATGATTTCATTGCTGAGGCGACTCCAGAAGACAAAATTGAGGTGATTCGCTCCGAACAATCTCAGGGTAAACTGGTGGCAATGACCGGGGATGGTACTAATGATGCTCCGGCATTGGCTCAAGCAAACGTGGGTGTGGCAATGAATTCGGGGACACAAGCGGCCAAAGAAGCTGCTAACATGGTGGACTTAGATTCTGACCCGACGAAGCTAATTGACTTAGTAACCATCGGTAAACAACTGCTGATTACCCGTGGAGCATTGACAACATTCTCCATCGCTAACGATATCGCCAAATATTTTGCGATCATTCCCACTATCTTTGCGGCTGCTGGCATCGGCGCACTTAATATTATGGGACTCAAGAGTGCCCAATCTGCGATCGTCTCAGCCCTGATTTACAATGCCTTGATTATTCCGGCACTAATTCCGCTAGCACTCAAAGGTGTAAAGTTCTTACCTTTAACAGCAGATCAACTGTTACGTCGCAACATCTTAATCTTTGGTCTTGGCGGCATCGTTGCTCCCTTCATTGCGATCAAACTGATAGATATTATCCTACCTTTGTCTTAATTCACTATGAAACCCGTTCATATCCGACGCACTATCGTTGCATCCCAAGTATTAGAAGAAATAACTGATATCTGGTGTCAATGGTGTAGACAAAAGCTGCCACTGTATTTGTTCCTGGCGATGTGTTTCAACTTAGTGGTTGCACCTCTGGTCTATGCTGCCACAGATGAACAACTTTCCCGCAGTCAATCTTGGGGATTGGGGCTGTTAGGACTGGTAACGCTAGGGCTTTCCATCTATCTATTTTTTGTAATGTTTGTACCGGAGAAATTCTAATGAGTTTTGCACGCGAAGCTAGCAGAGCTATTCGTTCTACCTTGGTACTTTGGGTAATTAGCGCGATTATTTATCCTTTTGCGATGATTGCCATTGGACAGATTGCGTTTCCATTTCAAGCAAACGGCAGTCTACTGAAAAATAGCACAGGTCAAGTTGTCGGTTCTGCCTTGATTGGTCAACCTTTTAGTAGCGATCGCTATTTTAACAGCCGTCCCAGCACCAGCAGCTACAGCACAGCCGATCCCAAAAAGGACGATGCCGGAGTTTTGAAAACTGGAGTTTCCGGTGCTAGTAACTTGGCTCCCAGTAATCCCGCATTACTGGAACGCATCAAAGGTAAAGATGACCCAGATCCCAGTAAGAAAGTTGAAGGTGACTTCAATCGTCTGAAAACAGCAGGTATACAGCCGACTGCCGATCTAGTTTACACCTCTGGTTCTAGCCTTGATCCTCACATTACTCCCGAAGCTGCGATCGCGCAAATTGCACGAGTGGCAAAGGCGCGGGGAGTTCAGCCTACCCAACTGGAAACTTTGATTGCTCAAAACACCGATGGTCGCTTTCTTGGCATTTTTGGTGAGCCTGGAGTTAATGTTTTGAAGCTGAATTTAGCTCTGGATCAAATTAAGAGTTAAAGCAATACGGTTCAGTTAAGGTGCATAGTCCTTAACCGAACCGTATTGATTGCGTTATTTTTATGGTAAAAATCAAAACAGCTACGATTTAATGAGCAAAGTTTTAAATCATTGAAGCTTAAAACGTAATTACGCATTGACAAGAAATACCAAATATGGATAAAGGTAAAAACCACATCTTTCGTAGGGGTTTACCATGCTAACCCCCTACAGCATGGTCTAATTACGTAGTTTACCGCCGTAGGCATCAAAAGATAATTAATAAAAGCCTGAAAAAACCTATTTTCGTTAATGCACATCACAATGAATTTGTACAGTGCGTAAGTCCTAAAAGTGTTCTTACTGCGTGGTTTATTTACTTGAAAAATGCTGTAACTCTGATTTCGACCGGAATGCGGATGTAGAACTAGACTTAGTTTGACTGAAAACAGATACAGGCCAAATTTTGATAGTTTCGTCTCCACTGCTACTAGCTAATGCATTACCTTGAGGGCTGAAAACAACTGACCAAACAGGTTTGGAATGTTCTGCCAAGTTGCTCAATAATTTGCCTGTGGGCAAGTCCCACAGCTTGATAGTTTTGTCATAGCTACCACTGGCGATTTTTTGTCCATCTGGGCTAAAGGCGATGGAATTCACTACCCCCGAATGTCCGGTTAGTGTGTGGATTACTTGCCCAGTGTTAACCTGCCAAATCTTAATCGTGTTATCCGCACTCCCACTAGCAAGAAGTTGCCCGTTGGGACTAAAGACAATTGACCTAACTGCTCCTGAATGTTCCGCCAGCACGCGCAACGTTTTGCTATCAGCGAACTGCCAAATCTTGATGATGCCATTTTCACTGCCACTAGCTAAGGTATTACCTTGAGGGCTAAAAGCGATAGACCTGATCAAATCTACATCCTGAAGCGTATAAAGTAGTTTGCCAGAGTGCAAATTCCATAAGCGTATAGTTTTGTCAGCACTGCCACTAGCTAGTAACATTCCATTCGGACTAATGGCAATTGCTTTTACATCATCTGTATGACCTTCGAGGGTATTAATCAAGGTATCAGTTTTTAAATTCCACAACTTAATTCGGTTATCCCAGCTACCACTGGCGAGGATATTCCCATCGGGACTGACGGCGAGGGATTCAACTGCATCAGTATGCCCTTTTAAGGTGTGGAGTAATTTGCTATGTTGCAGATTCCAAATTTTGATAATACCGTCATAACTACCACTAGCTAAAGTCCTGCCATCCGGGAAGAAGGCAAGTGCATAAACCCAGGCTGAATGCCCTTTAAGAGTATTAGAAGATTGAGTGATTGGCCAAGCCCTAGAGGTAGGTGTGAGCGTTTTTGATTGTGAAAGCGATCTAGAGCTGATGATCCCAATAGTAGTAGCTATTACCGTTATTACTAAGGTAACTGGAACTTTCCAGTGAGTTGGCTTTAATATCATAGAGAGAAACTCCATTTAGAGAACGATTACCACAAGTGATAAAGCTATTTAACGCAGGGTTAGTAAATCTAATTTGAATGTGAATGGTATCGTTCGCATAGGGAAGTAAACATCGTCTTGTTTGGAGGCAAGTTAAAGTAGCTATTAACAATTCAAAGCTATTTAATGCTGTTTACTGGCAATTTTATTTGAGATGTCTTAGCGCTAGCTTTTTGTTGTTTATTCTGGCGTTCAATCCATAATCGGATGAGAAATAAAACTGTTATTCCGGTAATAGCTACAATTCCAATCGGCGTTAAATATGTCCAGTGACCTGACATCTTGTCCAAAATATGCCAGATTAAAAGAAACATAGCCAAGTAAGTCAATTGATGTAACTTCTTCCAGTTCTTTTTAAGTCTCTTTACACTCCAGTCGTTAGAGGTAATAGCCAAAATTGTGAAAATCGTGAATGTGGCTATTCCCTGAGAATAGACCCAATATGTCTTCAAATCAAAAAAATCAAAGTTCCTTTTTTGGACTAATAAGAATCCATGAACTAAAGCAAAAAAGAAAGCGAAAATACCAATGAGGCGACGATGTTTCAGCAGTATTCTAGGAATACTAGTCTGTCGTACCTGTGGAAAAACAATCCTCAAGATTGTGGGAAATAATGTAACAATATAGTTAATTAATGCCAATAATCCCAGGATATTAGCCAACGGTGCTGTATCCATTATCATGGCGATCGCTCCCTTTTTTTTCAAATTAAAGCTATGAGCCTGGGCAATCAAAAGCCCGCCAATTGCTAATTTTTGTCTGTTCTTGAGTGCAGATAGTACTGTTAAAAGGGGCGGATATACATTTTCATACCCATTTAGAAACTATGATCGAGACTGACTGAGTATAGAGGATACGCAACAGCTAGAATTATAGTGCTGACAATGGCTATGCAATTGCTGATTCCCTTTTAAGATTTAGTTTGTTTACCTTGTTTTTACCATCTAACACACAATATAGTAATCCAATTAAGTTATTAAATTATGAACAAATTACAAAGATTATATTAACAAATTACAAAGTTTAAAACTAATTATATTATTTATAACCTTTTTAGCTTTTTTCTCTCTCAAAAATTTAATATTGCTATATTCAATAATTGCTTAATTAATTTTTATAGTTGTATTTTCAACGTCGGCAATGCTTTGGCAAGCGTACTTGAGGCTATATACTAGCGATCGCGGTCTATCTATTAAGTTCAATCAAGTTGTTTTCCCAGATTTTCAGCAACTAACTATTAATCTAAAGTTAACTTTTATGGTTGTTTTCTTAACCTTTATCTATACTTCTAACTGATATCTTTTAGTGATAAAACATATAAGTTTAATAAATAATTCTATGAATATTGGTTCCTAGAATTAAAATATTTTATATTTCTTAAAAATCTGCAAGTCAGAGTTTCCTGATAATCTTGATATGCAGGGCTATTTCATTCTCATCTAGCCCGCCTCAGAATGAATTCTGAGTCTAAAGACGACTGAAAAAAGGTTATAGTCCGTTTTAACAGACTTTAGATATTAGCCTGAAACTTTAGTTTTGGGCGGTTTATGCCTAGAATGAAATAGCCCTGGCATTGCCAACCATGAGAAATATTACCCACTTTGAGAACAGACGAAAACAGTCAATGACGTGTTTTATGTCAGGACTCAACAGAAAGAGCAATTTATTGTATTAAACATCAAAAGCCCGATCATGATGGCCGGGCTTTTGAGCGGAAACGATGGGGCTATATTCCCCGAAGGTTAGTTATAGAGGTTAAGTATAATATCGATGCTCTGATAAGTGATACTACTCCGACGTTATCGATTCCGGAAAATTAGCTAAGAATTTTAGAGTAATCTTTATCTGCCAAAATCCAGCAACTGACTGGTAGCATCACCATGTATGATTAAAAGATACTAATTTTTCGGCTTTTGCTGATGAACAATACATTTGGCAGCTGGCAAGAATGGCTAACTGTATTGTCCTATCTAGGTTTCACGGTCTTTATTATTTTGGTGGTCTTCAATCAGTGGCGGGTCTGAATCCCCCACTGATAGCGTTCGCGCTTGCGTCTCGTAGAGAAGCGTTAGCGAGTCCGCGAGCGTCTTGATTCTGACTTCTGAATTCTTCTTCAACTGGCGCGTGTTTACTACTCAGTAGAATTGAAAAAGATACATATCATCTCACCAGGGCCTTTTTGCTCAAAGGGCAATACAGTACCATCTTGTTGAACCTTGACTTGTTCACGACAATTGTAGACCTCGATAGGTCTTTTTACTCCATCCACGCTAATGGTCGCCCTGTATTCCCAATAATTTTTAGCACTTCGGCTGATACTGAGAATGCAAATTTGGTGGCGATTGTAATTGCGGCATACAGATGCAAAAGCTGGAAGTGCCACTGAAAAACAGAGTATTAATAGCAACGCAAAAAGTACGTATTTAATTTTGTGCATAAAAAATTATTAACATTACATTGTTAGAAATATTATTAAACTTTTAAACCTTTTGAGGTGAGTACGCAAAAACGGATTTAGAGATATAGGTTATCAGTTCAACTCACAATTATTTTTCCCAGTTTGACAGACCAGAGATGCATGAAGGCAGCAGTAAAAAACCTCACAATACCATAGGTACTATTTTCCGTTAAAGTTTACTAAGCTCAATTGACCTATGCCCAAATATCTGCTCAACTTTGCTACGGTGTACACACATCTCTGTGTCTTAAGGATGATAAAATTGCAATCAAAAACAAATTTTGAGCAGTCTTGGATTGTACGCTGTTTTGCGGCAATACTCCTCTTCGGTCAAGTGTGGCTACATTTACTCCAAGGAAAAACGTACTACCGCAAGATTCTGCAACATATGGTGACTGCCGGGCCAAATTCTATCTCTCCAGTTCTCCTTGTCAGCGGTTTTGCCGGAATGATTTTTACTATTCAGATAGCGAGGGAATTAGTGCGATTTGGTGCTGTAAATACTGTGGGAGGTGCTTTTGCGTTAGCTTTTTGTAGAGAATTGGCTCCAATTTTGACCGCTAGTATTATGGCGGGACAAGTAGGTTCTGCTTTTGCAGCTGAAATAGGTGCAATGCGAGTAACAGAGCAAATTGATGCCCTTTATATGCTCAAAACTGATCCTATTGATTATCTAGTACTTCCTAGAGTAATTGCTTGTTGTTTAATAGTGCCTTTGATGACGATTTTCGCTTTGGTTACAGGTATTATCGGCGGAGTTTTTGCCGCATCAAAGTTTTACAAAATTATTCCCGAAACATTTTTAGAATCAGTCAGAAATTTTTTAGAACCGTCAGATTTGTTTATTATTTTGCTAAAAGGATTTATTTTTGGGGTACTAATAGCTGTTATTGGTTGTAGTTGGGGTTTAACTACTAAGGGGGGAGCAAAGGAAGTAGGAGAATCAGCAACCAAAGCAGTTGTTACTAGTTGGGTGTCAATTTTTATCATGGATTTTTTTCTATCTTTGCTGCTGTTTGAACAGCCTATATTTTGAACGCAAGTAAAATATGACAAATTATCGCAAGTGCTATTAGATGGGCTTCGTTAGTTGCTAAGTGAAAAAGCTTTGAGCAAGTAATATCGATTTGAAGCGTTGGCGCAGCCCGCACTTCGAGTTAAGGGAATTTAGAAATATACTAACTTGTAAATTAGCGCACCCAAGGCCAAACCTGCCAACGAAAAGATAGACGTAGTGCAGAAGGCTAGCCCTTCCCTAAGACCTGCTATTTGAAAGTCTATCCTAACTAATATAGTCGCCGAAATAATGAGTAAGGTATCAAGAAATACCCGAAACCAGGCAAGCATGATAAAGAATAAGAAAGCTGCTAAAACGGCAACACAGAAAGACCTGATATTTGATTTAAACAAAATAGTGTAGTAGTTTGTCACTTTCGACCAAGGAGTGGTCAAGGTTACTATTAAAAGCAAGATAGCAACTACAGTTAATAGCCACACAAACATAGGAGCGCGTGTTTCAGATATTACCCAGCCTAAAGCACTGTAGCTAAGAAGTACTAGCGCCAGTGACACCCAAGGAACTCTTTTCAAAATCGACATGGGTTGATATTCCTAGTACGGAGTAAAAGTATTATTCCATCACTAAGTAGAGTAATTAAAGACTTTATTCTACTTGGGGGTTTGCTCAATCTCTGATGGTTATCCTCCTTTAACGAGATTTCAGTATGGAAGGAGTTTTTTACCATCTGGGTATCGGTATAACAAGAAATCAGAAGTTTTTGTAGATGAAATTATGTAGATTTTGCCTATTATGGCTTAAACTAGTAAATCTGTAATCATATTTCTTAGAGCTTCAATCAATAGGCTGTTATGCTCTTCTCAAGAATAAACAAGTTTGGAGAGAATTGCAGCACAAATTAGTTAAATATATTGTTAAACATTTGTAAACTATTAGCAGCCGAGTAGCCGCGTGTCACATCTTGTTAAGGAATTATCATGAGACAACTTATTATCGCTGAACGCGTATGCCTCATTGGTCATATCGTGTCAAAAGCCTTTGGACTGGTAGGGATGCTACTGGTCGTACCTAATGCCGAAATAATTTTCAACTTATCACAGATTGGAGAAACTGCCATACAGTTAAGTATGGCTGGCGGTGGTGTCGTTGATATCATCTTAGGGACAATAGCTGTGTCTATTTATGCCTACCGGACGCTGGGATTGGGAACTTGGCTAGCATTCATGCTATCGGCTGTGTCTATCTCTTTGGGGAGCGAACTACTGGGAACCAGCACAGGTTTTCCATTTGGTGATTATAGCTACTTGAGTGGCTTGGGTTATAAGATTGCGGGGCTAGTTCCTTTCACAATTCCTTTATCTTGGTTTTATGTTGGGCTGTCGTCTTATTTAATTGCGAGAACTGGTTTGAAAGTAGCTGAAAAACCCAGTTGGGGACGCCATATTGCGGCTATAGCCCTTGGTGCTTTACTCTTCACTTGCTGGGATTTTGCCCTTGAGCCAGCTATGAGTCAAACTTCTCTGCCTTTCTGGTATTGGGAACAACCAGGAGCTTTCTTTGGGACGCCTTACCAGAACTATGCAGGATGGTTTGGTACTAGCGCCCTGTTTATGAGTGTGGCAGGATTATTGTGGAGAAACACCTCAATTAAATTAGAGCGATCGCAACTTAATCTACCTTTAGTCGTTTATTTAACTAACTTTGCCTTTGCCGCCGGACTCAGCTTGGCAGCTGGGTTCTCCGTCCCTGTGTTACTCGGCTTATTACTAGGTGTGGTTCCTGCTGTGGCGCTGTGGTTAAGCAGTTCAACCACACCCACTCAAGTTGCTGTTGAACCAGTAAGCAAAGAAGTATCAATCGCAAAGGTTGAAGTTGCTTTGAAATAAGTAAATTGGGGAGTGGGGGGACGCGGAGAATAACTAATGACTAATGACAACGCTTTGATAGTAGAAAGCGCCATCTCCCTTTTATTGCTACTTATCCAAGTACCAGCAACGGCGATTCTATTTTCCCGCCTGTTAAAGGGGCCAAGACGCTTTCCCCCAATAGAACCCCAACAGCCGACGCCGGAGCTTTTGGGTAGTGTTAGTGTCGTCATTCCCACATTGAACGAGGCGCTTCGGATTAGCCCTCTGTTAGTTGGTTTAAGTCAGCAAAGCTACGAAGTTCGGGAAATTATTGTTGTAGATAGCAAGTCCACTGATGGGACTCCCGAATTGGTAAAAGCCACACAGCAAAAAGATCCGCGCTTTCGCCTAATGACAGATGATCCTCTACCTTCTGGTTGGGTGGGGCGTCCTTGGGCGTTGCATAACGGTTTTCTATATAGCTCAGAGGCTAGTCAGTGGTTTCTGGGGCTGGATGCTGATACCCAACCGCATCCTGGTTTGGTTGCTGGTTTGGTAAAGATGGCCGAAGCACAAGGCTATGATTTGGTTTCCCTTTCACCCCAGTTTATCCTCAAATATCCTGGAGAGTCCTGGTTACAACCGGCTTTGTTGATGACTCTGCTTTACCGATTTGATCCAGCTGGGATCAATACAGAGCAGCCAGAACGGGTGATGGCAAATGGACAATGTTTTTTGTGTCGTCGCTCCGTTTTAGTTGCTGTGGGTGGCTATAGCAGTGCAAGTGGTTCTTTTTGTGATGATGTCACTCTGGCACGAAATATTGCTGCTCAAGGATATAAGGTGGGCTTTTTAGATGGCGCAAAGGTGTTGAAGGTACGGATGTATGAAGGGGCGATGGAGACGTGGAAGGAATGGGGGCGGAGTCTCGATCTCAAAGATGCAACTTCTCGTTCTCAATTGTGGGGAGATTTATGGCTACTCACATCTGTTCAGGGTCTACCTTTACCAATATTATTCAGTTACTTCTTTCTTCTTCCCCAGTTTCCCCAACTTCCTCTGCTCCTCTTATTGGGATTAAATTTATTTCTGCTGGTGATTCGCTTTGCTATGCTAATAGCGATCGCACCTTCCTATGATCGCAAAAGTGCAAAAGGCGGCTGGTTGTTCTGGCTTTCTCCTTTGGCTGATCCCTTGGCTGTGCTAAGAATCTTCTTATCTGCATTTCATACCCCGCGCGAGTGGCGGGGACGCAAGTATATATAGTGGGGCATTGGGCATGGGGCATGGGGCATTGGGCAAAAACAGTTCCGAGTTCCGAGTAAAGAAGTGAGATTCCCAACTCAGCACTCAGCACTCAGCACTCCTGAAGGGCATTGGGCATTGGTTATTTACCCCTACTTCCTTCTCCCTTACTCTTCTTCACCTCCTATTTGATCTCCGCGTTCTAGTTCCCAAAGAATTTGATTTCCTTCACGGCGGACTCGTGACACTATCCAGTTTCGCCAGCGCCATTGATCTCCACGACTGGTGACAGCGCTGGCGTGGACATCCATCAAGTCTGCTAACTCAGAACTGGTGATTAAGTAGCCTTTTTCAGAAATTTCGTCAGCGATACGCAGAGTTTCGACCAAGCTGCGGAGCTGCAAAACCCTCATTTCTGACGGTTTTTCATCGGTTGTGGCCGCACTGGGCACAGTTGATGGTTCCATAACAGTTGCAGAAGTACTGATTTTTGGGATACTTTGGTTAATTATTCTAGAGTGTTTTTCAGAATCAGCTACTTTTGCTACATTTAGTTCATTAGTTAATTCTTGTAGCGAAGGGATTTTACCACTGGCATAGCTACGAGCGATCGCATCACAACGTTCGTTACCTATGTTACCAGAATGTCCCCTAACGTGTTGCCATTTTACCTGTTGGGTGTTGAGTTCATCAAGAGTTTCCAAAAGGTCTTGGTTTTGGACAGGTTTACCGTCTGATTTTTTCCAGCCTTTGTTTTTCCAGCCTTTTACCCATTTGGTAACACAGTTAATCAGGTATTCGCTATCGGTATGAAGGGTGATAGATTCAGCTTGTTGAGATGTTTGCAGGAATTGCAGGGCTGCGATCGCAGCTTGCATTTCCATTTTATTATTGGTGGTATGAGGTGACGCATCGCCCATTTCGTGGATTGAGCCATCGCTGAAGTAAACGACAACACCCCAACCACCAGGGCCAGGATTACCGGTGCAAGCGCCATCGGTGTATATGCTTTGAATTGTGGGTTGAGTAGACATGGTTAGGGTATCGAACCGCAGAGGAAGCTAAGAAGAGAGTTATTAGCGGCGAAAGCGCAGGCTAATAAAGATTAGCACAGCAAAGAGGACACCGATGCCTACACTCCAACCAAAAACTTCAGCCCGAAAGCGGAGATTTTGTTGGTAATTGTTGGGTTGGGCGAGAATGACGGCAAAAGTCGCGGCTACATAGACAAAACCCGCCTCTACGGGTTATGAACCATTAATTTTTTGTTAGTAGACTTCGTTTGTATAACCGCGATTTCTAATCGCCAGGGCTACACATACGTTTCAAATCTTGTAAAACTGCGGCGGCTGATTGATAGCGATCGCTAAAATGATAGCAAACCATCTTATCTAAAATTGCCGCTAATTCTTTGCTAACTGGGGCTGTTTGCCGCCACATCACATTACCCGTTTCTGGATCTGGATGAAGTTCTTGCGGTGATATCCCAGTTATGGCTTGAATGCCAATCATTCCTAAAGCATAAATGTCACTGCACAAGCGAGGATGACCGGCAAATTGTTCTGGAGGTGCATAACCTCGCGTCCCGATGGCTACTGTCGCTAATTCTGTTTGCTCAATATTCGGCGGCTGCATCAATTTTACAGCCCCAAAGTCAATCAATACCAGCCGATTATCTTTAGCACATCTAATAATATTAGTCGGTTTGATATCACGATGAATCACTCGATGCTGGTGAACAAATCCGAGAACTTCTAAAACTTGTTTGAACATCTCCATCACAAATGATTCGTTCTGCACCTTCTGCCCAGGCGGTAATTCTTCATTTAGGGTATGTCCCTCGATATATTCTTGAACTAAATAAAATTCTTGGTCATCTTCAAAATAAGCAAATAGTTCGGGAATTTGATGATGTTTACCCAAAGATTCTAATATTTCAGCTTCACTATTAAACAGCCTGCGAGCAACTTGCAAAAACCGGATATCTTGACGGGCTGGCATTAACTTTTTCACTACACAAATCGGATTACCCGGTCGTTGAGTATCCTGTGCTAAATAAGTGCGACCAAATCCACCAGCACCGAGAGTTTTAGAGATTTTGTAGCGTCCACTCAAAAGCAAATCACCAGATTTAATTTCTGGTGAATCAACGGGGGGAGCAAAATCAAGATATGAATCGGGAAGTGCTGTTTTATCTTCTAAGAGTACATTTAATTGGGCGATCGCTTCTTGTTGTTTTTCAACTTGCAGAATAATTACCTGAGTTTGCCGCTGATTTTGGTAGCTAGTATAAGCTATAACGCTGATACTACTAATCACCACAGCAAGACCAGGAGGAACTAATGGCACCCATCCGGCTTGAAAAAACAAAGTAACGCAGATTACTACTAAAATAAGTATAGTTGTTCCTACTACTACTACCAAAAGCAATGGGTTTTGCCACCGCCATGCTATAATTCCACCTAAGAGCGACCAGCCCCACACCCAAATAAATTCCGCCCAGTCTGGCCAATACCAAATTAGCGATCGCCCATCCAACACTGTACTGATGAGTTGACTTGCTATCTGTGCATGAATAAACAGAGCAGGCATTCTGGCTGGTTGATCTGGCAAAGTGCTGTAGGGTGTATAAAAGCCACCTGGAGGGAGATTAGCTGCTGTAGTGCCAATAATTACCAGACGGTCTTTGACTAAACTGGAGTTGACTTCGCCACTGAGGACTTGTGAGAGGGTTACTTGGTCGGCAAGGCTGTTGGGGTGACGGTAATTTAATAATATTTGATAGCCCTTTGCATCGAGATGTTGATAGCTACCAGAATTAGCTTCTAAGCGTGGGAAGAGGGTTTTACCTAACTGAAAATCTCCTTTTTTAGTGAACTGGTATTCAATGCTTTGTTTTTCCAGATAATTAATGGCAATTAGGGCACCAAATGCAAATGATGTTGTACATTTTTTGTCTGTAGAATTAGCAAATAACAAACTACGGCGGAGAATTTGGTCGTTTTCATGGTCAGCAACCACATCGCTAAACCCAACATTATCTATAGGAAAATTGGGTGGCGGTGGCATTTCATCTCTACCCAAGCTGCTGAACAAACAGGTGCCGATAATATTGTCTTGATTTTGCAGATTAGCCGCCAAATTGTTGTGTTCTGGTTGGAAAAGATATAAACCAACAATCCGTGGTTGATAAGACTCTATTTTCTCCAACAGCTGATTGATTGTATGATGTGATAGAGTCCATTTCTCTCGTTTAAGATCCTCGTCAGTAATTTTTACTAGTAAAATCCGCCGATCAGGTGCTTGTGGTGGATGCGATCGCAACATCTGGTCATAAACTCTCAACTCCCAAGGCTGTAACCATTTGAGTTCCCGAACTCCCCAGATCAAGGCGGTGACTCCCACACTAGTAATCAAAATAATTTGCAGCCAGCTTTTGCTGAAGGAAGTTTCGTGGGAATCCTGAACTTTGACAAACGGGACACGGAGTTTTTCTAAAAGTCCACTAATCACGGTGTTGCTGCGGTAGCCTGAATTGGTTAGATGCTCTAATTTAATGTAGCAATTTACTTGCTAGTTCGAGGCGATGTCTGGTGACAAGCCGCTTTGGGTTTTTAGTTGAGCATCTTCAACAGAACTGGCAATAGTAAAGGAAATAGAATTAGTAGATGGGGTTGGTAAATCTAACTGGAATTGTTCAAGTGATGCTTCGATGCTTGGATCATCGAAATAGGAACCAACAATCTTGTCATAGTTAGAAGCAACGGCTAAAAAAGCGCCACCCAAAATATAGATAGGCAATGGCAAATTAAATTCTTGCAACCAGTCGAACAGTTCCGCCAAGGCAAATAGCACCAAAAAGCAGGCAAGCCAAACCCTCATATTTTCATCCACTGCATTGAAACAATTCTATTATTAGCTTAAATAGCTGGCATAATATTTAATGTAATACATAAAGTTTAAGATGGCGGACTGGTATTTTCTGGAGTGTAAACGCATCGCATCGGTACTTGATATTCATCCGGCTTGAAGATGGAAGATTTGCAAGCATTTAACCAGAAAGGGTACAGGGTCAAGTTTAGGCAAGTGGTCAACCTGTTTGGACTTCAGAACTCCACCAAGACTAGAACTTTTTTGCACCTGCCATAGGATTGCCGATGCAGTTTGGTAATAAAATCTTAGGGAAGTAATCAGAGAGAATGAATTACAGAAAAACTAATTTGTTTAAGTAAATAATTGGGCGATCGCGCAGTTAAAATTAGGCAACATAGGTGAGCTCAATTCATCACCGTTTAACAACGTCGCAACTAACTTTAAACTCGCTTGTTCGCGTCGATATACTTCCACCTGTTGGTTGCGCCAATCCACAATCCAATATTCTCTAACACCTCTTACTGAGTAAAGCTTTAATTTAATTTCCCTGTCTCGCTTTTCGTTCTCACTACCAGCAGATAGCACCTCTACAACTAGTTCTGGCGCACCAGTCAAATGCCCCGCCTCGTCTAAAAGTAAAGGCAATCTCTCATTGCTAGCCCAGACGACATCAGGAATCACATTATCATTATCGCCAAAAATTATGCCTGGCGCAGTCACAACTTCTCCCAAACCAGTAGTCTGTGACCAATTATCCAAAGTAGTGCTAATTCTGACACAAGTTTTTTGATGATTCCAGTGAGGCGCTCTGGTCACAAATAATTCTCCGTCAATAATTTCATAACGGTTTCCGTTATCTGGAAACAACTCTAAGTCGGCTGTAGTCCAGCGCACTCTTTCAGATATCGGCTGGTTCATAAATCATGACTGTTGAATGATTTACCAATTCTAACCTGAGATTGACAGCATTTATTTAGCCCGCGCAGGCGGGCTTGGTTTGTGTAGCCGCAGACTTCAGTCTGTCGGAGCACTTTACACCACTACCTTTTCTAAACTCAACTTAGAACGCTTCACTTGTTCAGGAATCGCTACGGGATAATTTCCGGTGAAGCAGGCAGAGCAGAAACTATTGGTGTCTTCTCGTGTCGCTTCTAACATTCCCTTCCAACTGAGATAGGCGAGGCTGTCTACTTCCAGTTGATTGGCAATTTCCGCTACTGACTTGGTAGCAGCAATCAGCTGATCCTGAGAATCGGTATCGATGCCATAGAAGCAGGGATGAGTTACAGGCGGAGAAGAAATTCGCATATGCACTTCTATTGCACCTGCCTCACGGATGGTTTTGACCAGTTTACGGCTGGTAGTACCCCGTACAATCGAGTCGTCTACAATAATCACTCGTTTACCCGTTAGAACATCTTTGAGGGGGTTGAGTTTCATGCGGATACCCGACTCGCGCATGGCTTGGGTTGGCTGAATAAAGGTTCGCCCAACATAGCGATTTTTAATCAGTCCTTCAACGTAGGCTACACCGGAAGCTTGGGAAAATCCAATAGCGGCGGGTATACCAGAATCAGGAACACCAAAGACAATATCGGCATCTACGGCAGATTCTTCAGCTAATTGCCGCCCTAACCGCATTCGATAGCTGTACAAACTCTCGCTGTGCATGACGCTATCAGGACGGGCAAAGTAAATCATCTCAAAGATACACAGTTTCCGCTCAGGATTTTGACTCCAGTGATAGGAAGCTAAACCTTCTTCAGTAATCCAAACTAATTCACCTGGTTCAACGTCTCGCAGGTATTCGGCTCCAATGATATCTAAACCACAAGTCTCAGAAGCCAAAACGTAACGGACTGGATTACCAGCCAAAGTCCCAATTACTAGGGGGCGAATACCATTGGGGTCACGGACACCCATAATGCCACTGGGAGTACCAATAACTAAACTAAAGGCTCCTTGGCAACGGTGAAATGCTTGAATTGCCCCTTCTAACCAGTCTGCGCCAGCATTGACGGCTTCGGCGATCGCAAAAACAATCATTTCTGAGTCTGTTGTCGTGATTAAGTTACATTTCTTCTCAATTAACTCTTGACGTAGTTGCACAGTATTGACTAAATTACCGTTATGCGCCAAGGCTAATGAACCTAAGCGAGTTTCCAGCACTGCGGGTTGGGCATTAACTTTGCGGCTAGAACCTGTAGTGGAATAACGAGTATGACCAACAGCAAGGCTCCCAGGCAACTGCTCCAAGATGGATTCATTGAAAACCTGAGACACCAAGCCCATGTCTTTGTGGAGGTGTACTTGTGTACCCTCAAATGTGGCAATCCCAGCTGATTCTTGACCCCGGTGCTGGAGGGCATACAATCCAAAATAGGTCATTTTAGCAACGTCTTCTCCTGGTGCATAGATGCCAAAAACTCCACAAGCTTCTTCTGGCTTGTCAGGACGATTTTCATCACTATTAATTGGGTTGTTAGTTTGGTCGGGGTATTCATCCGAAGTGACAGAATGAATGGAAATCATGCTAGCTTTGCTCCTGGTGGGGGGGGGTCAAGTCACTGGGATTATGGCGATAAATGGTGGAAGATTTCTTAACAAATCTTTAACCATCTATTAAAACAGTACCGTAATTATGCTCAGAGACGTTAATAAATCAGTTAGGAGTGAGGAGTTAGAAGTTAGGAGTTATGGTTTTTATTCCTAACTCCTCACTTTCAACTCCTAACTGATTTAGGTGGGGGTAGTAGTGTGGATGGCGAGCCGTCTGGCGATCGCCTGAGAATAATGATCTTTCATATCTTTGATACTAACTTTTATTAAGGCTTGATTATCAGTGGTGAAAACACCCAAACCAGCCTCAAAGTTACCGACCATACCTAGTTGTTGCCACTCTTGACCTAGATGTTCCTGTAAATATGATTCCCAAATTTCCTGTTGTGCCGATGCTACAGAAACTAAAATCCGCGCGCCACCTTCGCCAAACAGCACCTCATCCAGGCGTGGTGATATTTCTAGATTGATTTGAGCACCAAGGTTGCCAGAAATACAACATTCTGCTATGGCGATCACTACTCCCCCTTCAGCACAATCATGGGCTGAACGCACCCAACCATTACGAATTCCTTCACGACAAACTTTCTGGACGCGGCGTTCCAAGTCAAAATCTACCCGTGGCGGTTTTCCGGCAACAGTACTATGGATAGTGGCTAAATACTCAGATGCTCCTAAACTAATTTTGGATGCTAGAGGCAATCCGAGAAGATAAATTACATCGCCAGATGCTTGCCAACCTTGACCACAAATTTTGGTTATATCGGGAATCAAGCCTACCATACCCACTACTGGGGTGGGATAAATGGCTTGGGGAATGCCTTGAGAATCAAGAGTTTCGTTGTACAAAGAGACATTTCCGCCTGTAACTGGTGTTGCCAATTCTCGACAACCTTCCGCCAAACCGCGACAAGCTTCTGCCAATTGCCAGTAACCAATCGGTTTTTCGGGAGAGCCAAAATTCAGGTTATCCGTCACTGCCAGAGGTTCTGCACCCACACAGCTAAGATTGCGTGCAGCTTCTGCCACCACAGCCTTAGCTCCTTCGTAAGGATCAAGATAAACATAACGAGGATTGCAATCTACCGTTGCCGCAACACCGCGTTGGGCATTGGGAATTCTTCCCTGCGACCTATTCTCTTCAAGGGGGCGCAAACGGATAACAGCGGCATCTGCACCACCTGGTAGTATTACAGTATTATTCTGTACTTGATGGTCATACTGACGATATACCCAGTTTTTAGAAGCGATCGTGGGCGTATCGAGCAAAGTTAACAAAATATCATTCCAACTTTGCAGCCCTCCTTGGAGTTCTATTCCAGCAGTTGTGCAAGGAGGCAAGGAATCAGGAGTCCATTCCCAAGCTTGACGCGCATATTCTGGTAGTTCTGTCAACAACTCCCGATGATATAGTGGGGTATTCTCCGCCAAAGCCTCAGCGGGAATTTCTGCTGCTACTTCACCCTGAAACAGAATCCGCACGATGGGTTCAGCTATGACTGTTCCAGCGACAACGGCTTGAAGTCCCCAACGATGGAAAACGTCGATTAACTCCTGCTCACGCCCCTTGTGAGCAACGAACAGCATTCGTTCTTGAGATTCCGAAAGCAGGTATTCATAAGGAACCATCCCCGTTTCTCTGACAGGAATCTGATCTAAATCTAGTTCAATTCCCACACCGCCTTTTGCCGCCATCTCTGAGGTAGAACAGGTAATCCCAGCTGCTCCCATATCCTGGGCGGCGACAACTGCACCTGTCTTAAATGCTTCCAGACAAGCTTCAATTAACGACTTTTCCAAAAAGGGGTCGCCTACTTGCACAGCAGGACGATTGTCTATTGACTGGTCACTCAATTCTGCACTAGCAAAACTTGCGCCTCCCATGCCATCGCGCCCCGTGGTGGAACCAACATACAGTACAGGGTTGCCTAAACCAGATGCTCCAGATTTGACAATTTCTGGTGTTTCCATCAACCCCAGCGCCATCACGTTCACCAGAGGATTACCAGAGTAAGCCGGGTCAAAGTAAACTTCGCCGCCAACGGTGGGTACTCCCACACAGTTACCATAATGGGCAATTCCTGCTACTACACCAGTAAATAACCTTTGGGTTTTGGCATCTTCTAGAGAACCAAAACGCAGCGAGTTTAATATGGCAATGGGACGCGCACCCATTGTAAAGATATCTCTAAGAATGCCTCCTACTCCCGTTGCGGCTCCTTGAAAGGGTTCGACTGCTGAGGGGTGGTTATGAGATTCAATTTTAAAGGCTAGTTGGAATCCGTCACCTAAGTCTACAACACCAGCATTTTCACCAGGGCCTACGAGGATGCGATCGCCATCGGTAGGAAATTGTTTGAGTAGAGGTCGAGAATTTTTGTAACAGCAATGCTCTGACCACATCACCCCAAACATTCCTAGTTCGGCTTTGTTGGGATGGCGTCCTAATCGACGGACAATTTCTGCGTATTCTTCTGGCTTTAAACCTTCTTTGGCGATTTCTTCAGCCGAAAAGGCTGGTTTTGAGGTTGCGGTCATGAAAATGCACTCTGGGGGACAGAGCATTATTCTATCGATTTACTTGCCCTGCAAATGCAGTTATGGAAGAGTTCATGGCTGATGGTACAGATCAGCTAAATAAATCTACTTAAAGAAAAACATTGTAATACATCTAAATATGGATTGTATTAAATTTTGGGATACTGATAATTGTACTGTTATTAAACAAGTAATAAAATTTCCTTTTCTTGTAACCTGCATAGGTGATTTCCAGATATGGAAATGGCTATCAGGTTGTGAGACGACCCACTAGTTGAACGCGGAAGAAATTTATAGGACGCGATGCGATCGCCAGCAAGTTTTAATCCCGTAAAATCTGATTATTTGGAACTTTATTGCCTGAAGTGACTCCTACAACAGCGAACTCAATCACTGAATCGCTCTTGGATAAAGGATTCCGGGAATTGTTTTGATAAACTGCTCATCCAAATGAGCAAACCGACGTACTAACTTACTTGAGTTTGGACTAATTGGCATTTAGCAGCAACGAATAGAAAGCAAGAAAAAGTTACCCAACTTCTTTTAAAGGCTGAGTTAAGTAGAATCGTTAAAAAAGAAGCAGAAACTAAGCAGCAGTTAGATCAGCGTTCTTA
>NZ_JBGTFY010000280.1:0-3882 GCF_041747015.1 Nostoc sp. | reverse complement strand
TTAAAGAAAACTCAATTCAGTACAACCAATACCACAAAGTATTCAAAAGGGGACTTTAGTCAAGATGTTGTGCTACTGTCTTTTTCGAGTCAAGCCTTCAAGTTTAAGATGCAACAAATCACGCCCGGCTGATTGCTGCCTAACCTGATTTGTTGTGTGCATCCGCTCCTTTCCAAGTTTGTGGGTTGAGCCTTATGTCTGACCTTCCTTTTACTTTAGATCAGTTACGTATCCTGAAAGCGATCGCCCAAGAAGGAAGCTTCAAGCGTGCCGCCGATAGTCTTTACGTCTCCCAACCTGCCGTCAGCTTGCAAGTTCAAAATCTCGAACGGCAGCTCGATGTCCCCTTATTCGACCGTGGAGGACGACGCGCTCAATTAACTGAAGCCGGACATCTACTCTTAAGCTACGGGGAAAAAATCCTCAGCCTGTGTCAGGAAACCTGCCGCGCCATCGAGGATTTACAAAATCTCCAAGGCGGTACTTTGATTGTCGGTGCTTCTCAAACTACCGGCACTTATCTTTTGCCTAGAATGATCGGGATGTTCCGACAAAAATATCCAGATGTGGCTGTGCAATTACACGTCCACTCTACCAGGCGGACTGCTTGGAGTGTCGCTAACGGACAAGTTGATCTAGCGATCGTTGGCGGTGAAATTCCTGGTGAACTGGCGGAATCTTTGGAAGTTCTTCCTTACGCTGAAGACGAACTGGCGCTGATTATACCTGTCTTTCATCCCTTTGCCAAACTTGAAAAAATCCAAAAAGAAGATTTATATAAATTACAATTCATTGCTTTAGATTCTCAATCGACTATCCGCAAAGTAATTGACCAGGTGCTAGCACGCTATGAAATTGATACCAGACGTTTTAAAGTTGAAATGGAACTCAATTCCATTGAAGCAATTAAAAATGCTGTGCAATCTGGTTTGGGGGCTGCCTTTGTCTCCACTAGTGCGATCGCTAAAGAGTTACAAATGGGCGTTCTGCACTGTGCCCACATTGAAGGTGTGGTCGTTAAACGGACACTATGGCTGATTTTTAATCCCAATCGCTATAGATCCAAGGCCGCAGAAGCTTTTAGTCGAGAAATTTTGCCCCAGTTTGCTAACCCTGGATGGAATCAGGATGTGTTAATATTGGCACAAAAAAACATAGTAGTAACTACATTGGATTCAGCAACACCCACCTCCTCCGGCGAAGGCTAAAATTTGGTCATTAGTCCTTTGTCACTTGTCCTTTGTTTTTTTGTAAATGACTAATGACTAATCACGAAAATGGAAGTTTACTGTACTCGCCCACGTTGCCCACGTCCACAAAACTATTTTACCGATTTAGATGATATTACAACGCTGAAAACAACGCAGCAAAAGTACTGTACTACCTGTGGTATGCCACTAATGTTAGATGGTCGATATGTGACAACGAAGCTGCTAGGAAGAGGGGGATTTGGAGCAGCGTTTTTGGCACGCGATCGCCGAATTCCCGGAATGCGTCAATGCGTAGTTAAGCAGTTTCAACCAGCAGGAAATTTAACCTCAAATCAACTGCAACAAGCACAGCTGATGTTTGAGAGAGAGGCAGAAGTTTTATCACAGCTTGGTAACGATCACGAACAAATTCCTGACTTATTTGCTTTCTTTCCAGTAATAGTTAATAGCTTGCAACCAGGACAGCAAGACCAATTTTTTTACTTGGTGCAAGAATATATTGATGGGCAAAATCTAGAGGAAGAATTAGTTCAACAAGGTAAATTTTCTGAACAACAAGTCTTGGAGGTGTTGCAAGAAATCCTCAAAGTACTAAAGTTTGTTCATGATAGAAGCATTATCCACAGAGACATCAAACCCTCTAACATCATGCGCCGTCGTGATGGGAAACTTTTTCTGCTCGATTTTGGCGCAGTTAAGCAAGTAACAAAGGCTGCACCTGGTTCTGCGGCTGCTTCCACCGGAATTTATTCTATGGGATTTGCACCACCTGAGCAGATGACTGGGGGTCAAGTATTCCCATCTACAGATTTATATGCTTTAGCTGTAACTCTTATTACCTTGTTAACAAATCAGGAAGCAGTTCAACTATTTGATGCCTATAGCAACCAGTGGAAATGGCGAACGCAAGTGAGTATCACACCTCGCCTTGCTGATATTTTAGACAAGATGCTGCTAGCTGCTGCCAATCAACGTTTTCAATCAGCCCAAGAGGTTCTAGATGCACTTAACCCACAGCCTCTAGCCCCTACACAGCTTAATTCGCCCTCTGTAACACTCCCACCACAACCACCTAAAGCTGCTAGTCCCGTCGTCCCCCGCCGTCCACCAACTCAACGAGCGTTTTCTACATTGGAATTATTGGGTGGGGCGGCATTTAGTGGGTTTGAAGGAGCATTGATCGCGATCGCCCTCTTCAGTCTAGTAAAATCACCAATAATTACTTTGACTACTTCTGCCCTGATTTTAGGTATACTAATTTTTACCCAAACTAGGCGGTGGATTGAAAAGTTTGATTTATTAATTATTCCGACAATTACTTTTGCGATTATTTTTTTTCTCCCCTTTTTACGGGGAAGTCTAGCCATACAGGCGGTAGTTATTTTAGCAGTTGCAGCAGGCTTAATAGCCATTTCAGTCACAGCCGTATTTCGACTAATTCATAAATTATTATCTCTCCTACTTTAAAAAACTTTTGGCGATAACAGCCACCTATGTCTCAAAAAAACGAAACACTTAGTCTTCTCTTAGCTGCTGTCATCACCATTGGTTTAATTTCTGGTGGCTTATGGTTTTTTAGAGGACAGTGGGCGCAAATAAGTGGAACTGCTCTTAAACCTTCGGGGACTGGAAACGCAGGTAATCCTATAAACCAGTCGTTCAGCAAATGTAACGTGCCAAATCTCCCAGAGGGGACGTTTAACTATGGTGGTAGCACAACCTGGGCACCTATCCGTAAAGACGTAGACTCCGTACTGCAAAGCCTTTGCCCTCGGTTTATTTTGCGTTACACTCAACCTCCATCAGGTAAACCAGGATCTGGAACTGGCATTCAGATGTTGATAGCCAATCAACTAGCTTTTTCCCAATCTTCTCGCTCAATCAAAGCTGAAGAAAATGCCGAAGCTAGACAAAAAGAATTTAGTTTGAAAGAAATTCCAGTGGCAATTGATGGAATTGCGATCGCAGTTAACCCCAATCTGAACATCCCTGGTTTAACTGTTGCCCAACTCAAAGACATCTACACAGGTAACATTACTAATTGGCAAAATGTGGGTGGGCCAAATTTACCAATTACAGTCTTCTCTCGCAGCAAAGAAGCTGGGGGGACAGTAGAATTCTTTGTCGAAAATATTTTAAATAAAGAGAATTTTGGGACTAACATTACTTACATTGGCACGACCACGGAGGCAGTACGAAAAGTAGCCGCAAATACTGGCGGAATTTACTATGCTTCTGCCCCAGAGATTGTACCTCAATGTACGATTAAATCTCTGCCACTAGGGCGTACAAACAGTCAATTTGTGCCTCCCTACCAAGAACCCTTTGTACCTCAGTCTGAATGTCCTGGTAAGCGGAATCAGTTAAATACTCAGGCATTTCGTAGCGGAGACTATGCAATTACCCGCAACTTATTTGTAATCGTGAAACAGAATGGTCAAACAGACCAGCAAGCTGGGGAAGGTTATGCAAATTGGCTGCTGACACCTCAAGGTCAAGAACTGATCGAAAAGGCTGGATTTGTCAGAATTAAATGATCAAAGTGGTTAGATTTAGCGAGATAATCAAATAATAAACATTTTTTATTTATTACTATTTGTTTATGTCACAAAAGAATGAAACCACAATTTTAGCTTTGGCTCTGTTGCTGACACTGGGAATAGTTGGAAGT
>NZ_JBGTFY010000279.1:0-6736 GCF_041747015.1 Nostoc sp. | reverse complement strand
GGAATAGTCTCACCTTCTTGTCTTTGGGAAAGCCGCGAATCTTGATGCGCTTGCCTTGCTGCAAGTCCTGAGCGCTCCTTTTTGCAGTTTATTCACGCGCACATACGGCGCAGTGCCGCCACTATCATCGACGCGGCGATTGGTTTTGAGCGGGCAGTAGTACAGCAATTCTTGCTGGTCAACCTGCGCCATCAACTTCTGAGTTGCGTACCAGCTATCCATCAGTACGGTTGTGAAGGGTAACTGCTTGCTGTAGACCACAGCGTCAAGCATCGCTGCTACATGAGCCAATTTGCTTTGCCCATCGCCGTCGGGATCATACAGTCGGTAATCGATTACCCAGAACTGCCCGGTTTCGCCATTGACGTAGACACAGATAATCAGCCCGATGCCCTGGATCACTCGATGTTCGTTGCCGCGCTCACTGTCTTCGCGCTAGCTCAATTGAGGTGGAATACCGTTTGTCCAAGACCGTATCGTCAAACAAGACATAAGCATTCTTTGACGGTTGCAGTAGCAGTTTCACGTTGTCTCACAACAGGCGAGGTGTCAACCTTTCGCCACGCAGATATCGGTTGATCCGATCATGGCTGATACCCTCTAGATGGTCGAGCGTTGTTGGTCACAGTGTAGTTGATGGGACTGCTCAGCAAGTACTGGCAGTAGTCCAGTTTGGTGAAGCTCATCCCTCTAGTTTAGAGGTTACCTCCTCGCCTCCTCTTTTTGACTTTGCGTAAGTCCTGTCTAATTTAACTAAGCATTTTTATTAGAACAATCTGCTTCAAGGGGGTAGCTAAGGGGAGTGGTCAAAAATAATTAGTGGAAGTCAGATAAAGGACCTGGGGAGAAATAATGTTAACGAACTCCGGTGCATGGAGGGTAAGATCCTCTAGAACTTCCTGTACGCTCAAAGGCGGGTCAACTAAATCTTGAGCCTGCTCGGTCAATATTTTTACCAATCTCTGAGGATACAAGTCAAAAAGATGGGTGAGAAACTCATCGGGGGGTCTGAGCCTCAATTCCAAAGGGGTCTAGCGCTGTGTCAGGGAAGTCCTGAATGTTACTTGTCACAATGACTTGCGACCTTAGAACTTTTCACTGTGGTCAACAAAGTGAGTCAGGGTATAGTTGATCTGGCTGACTAACAAGTACTGACAGTAATCGAGGCGAGTCACTGAGTCTCTCATATACCTTGACTCTAGCGTTTTCTCAACCTAGGGGAGGTGCCAGTCCGCGTAAGTTCTAAGTAATAGTTTTAAATAGATTTATTGTTTACACGTCTATAAACGCTTATCGCTCATGGCTAATACTACAGAAATAATCGAGGCGATAGCCTCAGAGATTGGCGGCAGCGTCTATATGGACATTGCTAAGTGGCATCTGTATTTATCCGATGCCCGTCTGCACACTGTCGTTGCCGAACAGGTGTATCCCCTGCTCACAACTAATTCCCTGGACGAAGACCGAGTTCTCCAAATCCTGCAAAACATCATCGTAAAAATCGGTGGCGGTAAACGAGAAATTCCTTTAATCGATTTACTACCCATGCAGTGCCAAGTTAACTTGATGGGCATTTTAGAGAAGTATCAGAGCCAGTTTTAACGATTTTGAATTTTTGTATTAGGGACGCGAAAATCTAAACATATAAGGAAGCAACTAGCACCGCTTTCTTGATCGAGGAATCGGGACGTGTTGTTGAATACGACCCAGAAGAGTTTATCCTCAAAGCTCAGACAGATAGACAATGGTTTCGCCAAATTCTGTTTGCTGATTCCTTCTCGTTGCCTGTGCTGGAAATGGCAGTGCAAGTTTTACTTTCTAAGCGCTCAGCAACAGGTCAACCCCATGCGATGCTAGTGCGGGCGCTCAACATCCCTCACGTCCATCGCGTAGCGAAGCTACTGGAAGATAACTTTCCGATGCTTTAAGGAAAGGTACATTCCGGACGTAGACCATAATCACGCGAGGCTTTAGAAATTACCGTAGAGAGTGTTTTGGAGGACTTGAAATGAAGGGATTAGCAGGAAAAAATGCGCTGATTACCGGAGCCAGTTCCGGTATTGGGCAAGCGATCGCAATTCGACTAGCTACTGAAGGTTGCAATATTGCTATCAACTACTGCAAAAGTGCAGAAGATGCTGAAGGAACAGAAGAAATAGCAATGCAAAAGGCTTGTGGGCAAGTCGAAGGATGTGGAGTGAAATCACTACTGATTCAAGGCGATGTCTCTCAAGAAGAAGATATTCGTGAGATGATGAATGCGGTTGTTGAGCAATTTGGCGGCTTGGATATTTTGATCAACAACGCCGGAATTCAGAAGGAATGCGCGTCCCATGAAATCCCGACTCAAGATTTTGATAACGTTTTGTCTGTAAACCTGCGCGGTGCTTTCTTATGTGCGCGTGAAACGATTAAGTATTTTCTATCTCAAAATCGTCCTGGCATCATTGTTAATGTTTCTAGTGTTCACGAAAAGATTCCTCGACCGTTGTATCTGAGTTATTCAATCAGCAAAGGGGGGATGGAAAATCTGACGAAAACCTTGGCGCTGGAGTATGCCGAGCATGGGATTCGCGTCAATGCGATCGCTCCTGGAGCAACAAGCACTCCAATCAATGAAGCCTGGACGGATGATCCGCAGAAGAAAGCTGTAGTCGAAAGCCACATCCCGATGGGGCGAGCAGGAACCGCAGAGGAAATGGCTGCTGCGGTTGCTTTTCTGGCATCGGAGGAGGCTGCTTACATCACTGGACAAACCTTATTTATTGACGGAGGACTGACTCTCTACGCTGATTTTCGTGGAGCGTGGTCAGCTTAGGCGGTTCCAGGCGCTCCAGACGTAGTAACGATTAAACCGTTACGCAGACTTTAATCGGAGAAAAACAATGGCTGATTTGATAGTAGTTGGATATGAAGATGAATTTAAGGCAGACGAAGTTCGTTTAACCTTAGCTAAATTGCAGAGGGAATATTTGAGCGATCTCGAAGATGCTGCTGTTGTCGTCAAGAATAAAGCAGGCAAAGTTCAACTTAAACAAGCGACTAACTTGACCGGTGAAGGTGCTGTCGGCGGTGGTTTTTGGGGACTGCTAATTGGGACGTTATTTCTCGATCCATTGCTCGACGTTGCAGTAAGTGCCGCCAGTGGTGCGCTCAGCGGAGCACTTACAGATATTGGCGTTAATGATAATTTCATGGGGGAACTTGGCTCAACCCTCGAACCCAGAACTTCTGCCATCTTCATTTTAGTTCGCCAAGCTACCCCAGATAAAGTGTTGGAAGAGGTTAGCAAATTTGGCGGAAAAGTATTGTGTACCTCGCTATCCAAAGATCGAGAAGCCCAGTTACAACAAGTTCTTTCAAACAGGGGTGTTACAGTTTAAGCTCTCGCTACGAGTTTGGAATGTCAATTTAATACTAAATCAACAAATTTCTCGACACCTCCCAGGCGGAAACAAGCATCCAGACTTTGATAGTAGGAGCGATGTATGCGAATCAGTGTTGAAAAACCGATTTTAAGAATTAATTATAGTAACACCTTTATGGTGACTGACCTAGCGGGACAAATTCAGCCCAATGGTCATTTTGGCATTTTTGCCGATGACACTCGCTTTTTAAGTTACTATGCCTGCTATGTGGATGGTCATGCCTGGGAGCGTCTTACCTCCACGACGACCACTTACTATGCCACCCGAATTCACCTAACCAATCCAGAGTTTACATCTAGAGATGGCAAGCTCCCCAGTGGAACGCTATCGTTTGTGATTAGTCGCACGGTGCAGGAGGGAATTCACGAAGACCTTGACCTGACTAATTATGGACTCGCACCTGTCCGGTTTAATTTAGAAATTGCGCTGCGCTCAGACTTCGCCGATATTTTTGAGGTGGAGTCGCGTCAATTCGTGCGACGAGGACGGATTGAAACTCGTTGGAATGAGGAGAATGACGAACTATCCACCACCTACACCAATGGGGATTTCTTTCGTTGCCTGAGCTACAAAATTAGTAACAGCTCCTGCTCACCCCACTCTGCCAACGGTCGCATTACATTTGAATTAGAGTTGCAACCCGGTGAAACCTGGCATGCCTGTTGTGGCTATACCTTAGCAGGCAATGAGCATATTCGGGAGCCAGTCAATCTTTGCTACGAGGCGATGGTGGATAACCGGATTACCAACACCGGAGTGGAAAGACTACACCACGAATGGCTGAACTGCGTTACGGCTGTTAACTCTTGTAACAAGGTAGTTAATCGTCTCTACCGCCAATCTGTTGAAGACTTGGGAGCACTGCGCCTGTTCGATTACGATGTTGAACCCGATATCTGGCTACCCGCAGCAGGTGTACCCAAGTTTGTCACCCTGTTTGGGCGAGATAGTCTAATTGTTAGTCTGCAAACCACGATCTCCCATGCCAATTTTGCGCGGGGAACGCTGAAAAAACTGGCGCAGTGGCAGGCAACCGAGCGGGATGATTGGCGCGATGCCGAACCTGGTAAAATCCTGCACGAAATTCGTCGGGGTGAACTTGCCTATTTTAAACAAGTGCCCCACACGCCCTACTACGGCACTGCCGATGCCACGCCGCTATTCCTCATCCTGCTGCATGAAGCTTGGAAATGGCTGGGGGATGAGTCGCTGTTAAGGGAACACAGAGACGTGGCATTGCGTTGCCTGGAGTGGATTGATCGCTATGGCGATCGCGACGGTGACGGTTTTCAGGAGTATCAAACCCGCTCTACACGTGGCATAGACAACCAGGGCTGGAAAGATTCGGGCGACTCTATCGTCTACCCGGATGGTAGTCAGGTCAAAGCTCCTATAGCACTGTGCGAACTCCAGGGTTATGTATTTGATGCTCAGATGCGGATGGCGGAAGTTTTTGAGGCGTTGGGAGAAGCCGATCACGTCGTCACCCTCAGAGCCAAAGCCGCCACTCTACAAAGGCGCTTTGAGGAACGATTCTGGTGCGAAGAGTTGGACTGCTATGCCTTTGCCCTCGACCCTGATAAGCAACCAGTGCGGTCTGTGGCTTCCAATACGGGACACTGCCTCTGGAGCGGTATTGCCAGACCTGATCGTGCCGCGAGGGTGGTGCAGCGACTCCTCCGACCTGATATGTGGAGCGGTTGGGGCATTCGCACTCTATCAACTCAAAACCCTGCTTACAATCCTTTTTCCTATCATCGGGGTTCTGTGTGGCCTCACGATAATAGCATCATCGCCCTGGGCTTTAAGCGCTATGGCTTTGCCCTAGAAGCGGCACAGGTAGCGCACGGTATTTTCGATGCTGGTACCTATTTCGCCAGTGATCGCCTCCCTGAACTATATGCGGGCATTGAGTGCCGACCGGGAGCGTTTCCAGTTCCCTATTTAGAGGCGAACATCCCACAAGCCTGGGCAGCCGCGTCTGTGTTTCAACTACTTCAGTCAATACTCGGTCTTTCTGCTGATGCTCCCCAAGGCTACCTCTACGTCGATCCCTATCTTCCTGACTGGCTGTCTGACCTAACGCTTTCTGGGCTAGAGGTTGGCGATGCTCGCATTGACTTAAAATTTTGGCGGGAAGGCGATCGTACCTGTTGGGATGCTCTTGTGCGATCAGGCAAAATTGAGGTGAAAGCAAAACCTTGGCAACCCTGGTCTGCTTAGCTGGAAAGGCAGAAGGCAGAAGAGCATCAAGCACTGGCTATTTTGGGAAGGAGATGGATGACGGTAGAAGAAAAACGACTGGCAGAATTGACCTACGGCATATTTGGTGGCAATCCAACTAGTGGGGATTGGTCTGGTTCCTTGTAAATTACTTGTTGATTGAGTTAGTTGCCCCAACGGTTTCACCAGTTTTTGGGCAAAGACTTCACCACTGAGTATTTTTACGGCGACAACGGGGCAGGGTTAGGAATCAATCAGCAGACGGCGTGGACTGGTTTAGTGGCAACCATTAATTCACTCCAGTGCGATGAATCAAAATATACAACTTTCCGTGTTGGCGAAAATAGAGTAACTGCTCCATGAGTTTAGTCCAGTCATCGGTTCAAAATGTTCTCGCTGCTCGCGCCCGTTTAGGGGAATGTCCTCTCTGGGATGAGACTAATCAACGGCTCTACTGGGTGGACATCTACAACCACCGAGTGCATGAGTTTAACCCGACTAGTGGACGCGATCATTACTTTGAGATGGACAGTGTGGTTAGCGCGATCGCTCTGGCTGGCACGGCTCGATTACTGGTTGCTCTGCGCGATCGCCTCGTATTCCTAAATTTCCAGACAGGAAGCATAAAACATCTGTGCCAGATTGAATTTTCCCATCCCAATACCCGCTTCAATAATGGCAAATGTGACCCCAAGGACGCTTTTGGGTTGGCTCCGTCAGCGAAGTATCGGGACAAGCAGCCCTCTACCGCTATGACCCAGATGGTTCCCTGCACCTAATGGAAACAGGGTATCGCATTACTCTTTGCTTTTCTAGCAGGAGGAGTTATCCTTAATAGACCTCTTGCACATTAGATTTTAAACAGCTTATCCTCGTAAATAGGAGGATCTATATAAATCTGCCAGCTAATAGACCTCTTGCACAGTAGATTTTAAACAGCTTCAGAGGATTGGTTTGTAGCCAGATATAAAGAAACTATGTCATTTTTTAGCCCTGAGTTAGTCACACCGAGTATTTCAAACTGTTGATTCTTACTAATGTGCAAGCTGACTTTTCACGTCAAGTTCTGGAAGGCTGATGAGAAG